>CALFSX010000208.1 GCA_937916515.1 uncultured Planctomycetaceae bacterium
CCGAAATCGTCGCCTGAAACAACTTCTCTGAACACAACATTTGACAGTAACTCCGCACGATGCGCGCCTGTTGTTCGTAGCGACAACGGAGCGGCTCGGCGATTCGAGCGTTCCACGACTTTCTGCGTGCCACGCCACCGGGGCAAGGGTGAAGCCCAATGCCGTGAGAGATTTTTCAGCGGGAAACCAGTGCGTTACAGCGAAAGACCGCAGTCTGGAGTTGGGAAGCTTTGAAGTCACAAAGTCACGCCAGGTGATAGCCACGGGCGCGCGCCCGTGGCTATCACCTGGCGTAGAAACGGGCGGGCCATCCACCCTGAAATCTCCCGCCCCGAGCGGTGCCAGCCCTCTGTCGCATCATCCGACCCCACCCGTCATTCCCGCGAACGCGGGAATCCAGCCCGCACAACGCACTGGGTTCCCGCCTGCGCGGCGATGACAAGAGTGTGGTGTTTCCGCCATGGCGGGGTAGAAGGGCCAGACCTGGTACTTGTTGGCACCGTACGCCGCACTAGAATCCAGTGGGATAATTGACACAGTAGAAGGAATCTAAAGATGCACACCAACCAGCGAGGCCGACGATTTGACTTCGCACTCTATTCAGCGTTACTTGCGTTTGCAGCCACCATGGTATGGAGGAGCGTTTCACCCGATTCGCTGGCGAACATTGCATTTCGCGCAAGTGGTGCGATCGTCGGCCTGTTATTCATAGGGCCAGTACTTGTTTCAACCGTTGCGTACGTGCTCGAGAAAGTTCGGATCACGCGGAAACCATAGAAGCAGAGGTTTCAGTAGTAGAATCGCCCGGGCCATCCACCTTAGAGTCTTCCACCGACCTGTGACAGCCCTCTATCGTATCATACGCCCCACCCGTCATTCCCACGCAGGCGGGAATCCAGCCTGCACAACGCCCTGGGTTCCCGCCTGCGCGGGAATGACAAGGGGCTGGGTTTCCGCCTGAATTCGGCGAGGCAGATGCGGATTCACCCTCCGAGTTCACGCTCCGGATTCACCGTTAGTGCGTCGTTTGCAGCAGATGGTCAGTTACTGGTCAGTTACTGGTTGCCTGTGTCGCAAGCGGCGCGAATTTGTTCAGGACAGATTCCAGGCGATCCAGGGTGAGTGGCTTGGTGAGAAAGTCGTTCATGCCAGAAGCCAGCAGTTCTTCTTTTGCGTCGGAACTGGCGTTGGCAGTGAGAGCGACAATGGGCAATGGTTGACGGTCGGGCCATTCGTTCAGGCATTCCAAACGACGAATTTCCAATGTGGCTTCAATGCCATCCATCACAGGCATGTGCCCATCCATAAACACCATGCGAAACTGAGTGGTGTGCAACGTGTCGATGGCTTCCTGTCCGTTGTTGGCAATGGCCGTTGTGTAGCCCAGCGTTTTCAGCATCTGCTGAACAACGATCTGATTGATTTCATTGTCCTCAACAATCAGGATGTCTATCTTTTCGGCATCGCCTGCTACATCGCTGTCAGCAGGTGTTTTGCTGTTTTGAACTTCCTGAAAAGCTGAATCCAAAGTGGCTGGTGGTTTGCCGCCAGGTGTTGCCGAAGAGTTTTCACCTGCGCCAGTGACCATGGCTTTGGCTGTATCGCAGTTGCCTGCAGATTGATCAAAGTCACTGATGAGTGGCGGCGTCTGAGTCGGCGTCGCTTCCGTGGCGTGTTGGCGTGAAGTGTCCTCGTCGTTATTGAGATCGTCTGCGTTGACGTGGACATTGGAAGTCAACGCGTCAAGGATAGAATCGAACAGACGACTTTGTCGAACTGGCTTGGTCATCGCCATGTAGATGCCGCATTCTTTGCGCTGCGCCTCGTTCATGATTTCGTGAGTGCTGGACAGAAGAATGATCGCTGGTCTTTCCAGCATTTTTGAATTGTGAATTTGTTCAGCCACCTGACGGCCATCCATTTGGGGCATGCACAGGTCAAGGAGCATGAGCCTGAACGGATGTCCGGAGTTCTGTGCGACAAGCAGATGATCGTGTGCCATTTCGGGCGTGATGCAGACTTCTGATTCGAACCCCCAGGCTTTCATCTGGTTGGTCAAACTTTCGCAATTCGTTACGTTGTCGTCCACAATCAGAACTCTGGTCGCGGGTAGATGCTCGATCATTCTGCGAAGTCGTTGCGGACCATTGTTCTGGTGCGAGCTTGGTGGCACCGTTACATCGAACAGAAACGTAGAGCCGACATTGGGTTGGCTCTCTACGTGCAGCTGGCCTCCCATTAGTTGCACCAGCTGGCTGCTGATGGTCAGCCCCAGTCCGGTTCCGCCATATTCTCTGGTTGTCGAGGCATCGGCCTGAGTAAACGCCTCGAACATGCGTGCGGCCTGTTGCTGCGTCATTCCGATGCCGGTGTCCTGCACGGCAAACTGAATTGTGTCGGCGAAGGCGTTAATTCGAAGGTTGACTTCCCCATTCTTTGTAAACTTTAACGCATTACCCAACAGGTTAACGAGTACCTGGCGAATCCGTTCGGGGTCACCCATTACGACAGCGGGAAGATCTGGTGGAACATCACAGTTTAATTCAATACCTTTTGCATAAGCTCGCAAAGCAAAAGTTTCGCATATGGATTCCACAAGTTCTCGAACATCAAACGGGATGCATTCCAGTTCCATGCAGCCTGCTTCAATTTTTGAAAAGTCCAGTATATCGTTGATCAGATACAGCAATGTCTGAGCACTTTTTTGAGCTACGTCGGTAAAGTGCGCTCCCTGCTCATTCAGTTCGCTGCCGGAAAGCAGATCAAGCATGCCGATGACTCCGTTTAGCGGTGTGCGAATTTCGTGGCTCATGTTGGCCAGAAATTCGCTTTTGGCTTTGCTGCTGGCGATCGCAACTTCAACTTTCTGCAGCATCGCATTTTTACGGTCTGTGATATTATTGACCGTCCCCAGCCAGGTCACCAGTCGGCCCTGATCGTTCAGAACCGGAACCACGCTCTCCAGCAGCCAGATCTCTTCACCTCGACGATTTGTAATTTTTGTTTCAACATCTCGAACGGCAATACGTCGCTGCAGACTATCCATTAACAACGATTCACTATCTGACCCCAGCAGCCATGAACACTGTGTCAGCGGCGGTCCGTTAATCAGTTGAGCTTCTGACTGGTATCCCAGAATTTCCAGCAGCGTATGATTGGCAGACGTAATTTGTAACGATTCGTCAAACTGATAAATCCCAACGCTGGCGTGTTCCAGAATAGAATTCAGTCGCAGCCGTTCAGACTTCAACCATTCGTTCGATTCTTCTCGCTTTGCAATTTCTTCGGACACCCGACTAATGACTTTGTTGTACTATTTTGCGATTTGCCCTGCTTCTGTGCCCGGTTCTTCATGAACGTGTGTTGAGAAATTTCCATCGCTGCGACGGTCCATTTCTGTCATTAGTTCCAGCACTTCGTTGGTGGCCCCGTGTTCAACAAGATTCAGTCCCAGAAGTTCTTCTTCTTCGGTCACTCGCAGACTGGAAACCATCTTCAGAAGATGCAGCACCACCAGTATGGAAGCAAACTAGGCAGCGGCCACAAGAATTGATCCGGCGGCCTGAACGGTGAATGATTGCAGGCGGCTGGTACCGTTCAGGAATTCTTTACCCCCGAACAGGCTGAAGGCGACAGTCCCCCAGATTCCGGCAACTCCATGCACGGGAAACGCGGATACGACGTCGTCGATGCCACGGGCTTTCATCCAGACGTCAGCTGAATACGCCAGAGCAGCGCCGATAATCGCCACAATCATGGCACCGTGCGGCGTCAGAGAATGGCAGGCCGCGGTGACGGAAACGAGTCCGGCAATGATTCCGCAAATTAGTGGAACCACCTCGATACGTTTTTTGTGCAACAGGCAGATCAACGTCGCACAACTGCCTCCCGCCGCTGCTCCCAGTTGAGTATTCAGCAACACAATCGGCAATTGAGCTGTGGCTGCCAGGCAGGCTCCTCCGTTAAATCCCCACCAGCCAAACCACAACAGAAAACAACCCAGAACCGCTAGTGTCAGGCTGTGGCCGCCCGTGCGACTGCTGTCAGGAATGAAGCGTCTGGGGCCGACAGCAATTACCGCAGCCAGAGACGCGAACCCACCAACAACATGCACGGCAGTGCCACCTGCAAAATCGACAAAGCCAAGAGATCGCAGCCAACCGGAATTTGTGCCAATCAGAGTGCCACCCCAGATCCAATGGCCCGCGATGGGATACACGATTCCACTGACGCATACGGCGATAACCAGAAAGGTGCCCAATCGAGTTCGTTCGGCGATGGCTCCACTGATAATCGTTGTCGCCGTACTGCAAAAGACAATCTGAGACAAAAAGAAGCTGACCATGTGCGGGTCGCTATAGAAATTGACGCTGTCGGGAATTCCGATCAGTCCCACAACGTCGGCTCCAAACATCAGGGAAAACCCAAACGTTGTGAAAGCCAGCATCGAAATAATGGTGCCCAGCAGATTTTTGACCGCAACTTTGATGCTGTTTTTAGTGCGGACCATTCCGCTTTCAATCAGGCAAAACCCTGCCTGCATCAGGAAAACCAGAACGGTGCACAATGCGATCCAGCTAAGATCCAGACCCGCCGGGGCCACAATCAAATTTTTCATCGCCAACGCTCCAACACACGCGAACCTTTGTGGCGGCCCAGAGCGAAGTTCCGCCCGTAGATTGGGTATCGAACGATTGCCGGCTGACTTGCGGAGTGGGGGAAGCGAGTAGGCAACAGCAGTGCGGAGGCGAAAAATTTGGAGACAGGGGATGGTTGGGGCGAAGACTAAGCTTTTGAAGTTGCGCCAATTTTTCATAGGGCTGGAAGCCCGGCACATCCTGCGCCAGTGGCGTAAGCCACCGAAACAAGAAAGCAGCCCGGACAGAGCGTCAATAGATCGACAGCCTGTTTAACTGGTGGTTGGCGGCCCGAATGAATGCCGGAACAGCTGGCATTCGCCGGAAACTCACAGCGGATAAAGCCGACTACGAAGCAAGGCACGCCCGTTTCACCGCCACTGAAAACGGATCACTATGCAACCAAATCCTTTCCCCGGTACCTTGGCTCTTCGCCGACACAAAGTCGCTGGATGCGGAACAAACACGTCAGTCCCCTTTGTCCTGAGAACTCCCCTATTGTTTCGATGCAACCCACCGCTCGCAGCAGTCCACACGTCACTTCTGCTTGCGAGAAACAAATATCGCTGTTTGCGGTTCGACTGTTCGTCACCCGTGAAAATTGCCATACTTCGTCCCCGATCTATTACTTCCGCGTTACTTCCTGACTCACAGAATGTGCTGCAATTATGGCAGATGAACAACGTTACCGCTGCGTATTGCTGTTTGGCCCACCGGGCGTCGGCAAGGGAACTCAGGGAAAGATTCTGGCAAACATTCCCGGCTTTTTTCACCTGTCCGTCGGCGACGTGTTCCGGTCGATCGACATCGGTTCCGAAGACGGCAAGCTGGTGTACAACTATATTTCCAAGGGAGAATTCGTTCCCAACGAATTGACCATGAAGATCTGGAAGAAGGCCGTGCGAGCTTATGTCGCGTTGTCCTGGTTCAAGCCGCGCGAAGACGTGCTGGTTCTTGACGGCATGCCACGCAACGTTGAACAGGTTGAACTGGTGAAAGACTACCTGGAAATTCAGCGCATCATTTATCTGGAATGCAGCGACCAGGAAGACATGATCCACCGCATACGCCGTAGAGCGATCCGCGAAAATCGCACGGACGACGCCAACGAAGATATCATCCGTCATCGCTTTGCGTTGTACGAACGAGTGACAGCTCCTGTGTTGGAACAGTACGACGAATCAATCATTCATCGAGTCGATTGCAATGGCTCGCCCGCTGAAGTGCTGAGAAGCATTCTGGACATCAGCATTCCCGTGCAAAACGTACACTTCCAGTCGAACCAATAGCCGTCGATTCCCTTCGATCGCCCCACAAAATCCGCGATAAAGATAAATACCATGTCCAACAGTAAACTAAAAATCGTCGTTGTCGGTGGAGTTGCCGGGGGAGCCTCCGCAGCAACCAGAGCTCGCCGAATGAACGAGCACGCGGAAATCATTTTGCTGGAAAAGGACGAATACGTTTCCTTCGCCAACTGCGGCCTGCCATACCATATTGGTGAAGAAATTCCAGATCGAGCCAAATTGCTGGTCGCCACAAAAGAGCTTCTGGAACGCCGCTTCAACCTGGAGGTGCGCACTCACACAGAAGCCACAACGATCAACCGCGACGCCAAAACGGTGACCGTGTTGAATCACAGAACGGGCGAACACAACGAGATCAGCTACGATAAGCTGATTCTTTCTCCAGGAGCCGCCCCATTGGTGCCACCGATGGCTGGACGCGATGCAACCGGCGTATACACGCTGCGAAACGTGGCAGACATGGACCACATCAAGGCACAGGTTGATCAATCCACTTCAAAGCGAGCCATCGTTGTGGGGGCCGGTTTTATTGGCCTGGAAATGGTCGAACAGCTTGTGCGTCGAGGCTTCAAGGTCGCACTGGCAGAACTGCAGCCACAGGTTCTACCGCTGTTCGACCCGGAAATGGTGCAACCTGTCCAGCAGGCTCTGGCCGATCACAACGTTGACTTCTTCCCCGGCGATGGCATTAAATCCATCCTTACGAACGATCAAAACGCAGCCACTGGCGTTGAACTATGCAGCGGCAAGTCTCTTGAAGCCGACTTGATAATCCTGGGTCTGGGCGTCCGCCCCAATTCCGGATTGGCATCAGAATCTGGCCTGAACGTGGGTGGCACCGGCGGAATTCAGGTTAACGAATTTCTGCAAACCAACGATGCAGACATCTATGCCGTGGGTGACGTCAGCGAGTATGTTTTCGCACCAACTGGCCAGACAATGCGAGTTCCACTGGCTGGCCCGGCAAATCGAGCCGGGCGGCTGGCCGGTGAACATGCCGCCACGGGAACCAGCCAGCCCATGGCTGCGGTAATGGGCACCGCGATTGTGCGAGTCTTCGAACAAACTGCCGCCATGACCGGACTGTCGCTGAAAGCCGCCAAATCCTGTGGAATTGACGCCAAATGCGTCACCATCGTCGCCGGACAACACGCCGGCTATTTTCCGGGAGCAACTGCCGTCACGCTGAAACTGATCTTCGCAGCGGACACTGGGCTGGTGCTGGGCGCTCAGGCCGTCGGTAAAGACGGAGTCGATAAGCGAATCGACGTGATTGCCACTGCCATGAACTTCAAAGCCACCGTGCGAGATCTCGGCAATCTGGATCTATGCTACGCTCCACCGTTCGGTTCCGCCAAAGACCCCGTCCATCAGGCCGCCTTTGCGGCTGGCAATCAGCTGGACAAGATTGACGAATTCATCGACTCCAACGCCGACCTGTCCCACGTTCAACTCGTCGATGTTCGCACGCCAGCGGAAGTCGCCAGGAACCCGTTGGCGGGCGGCGATCACGCCATCAACATTCCCGTTGATGATCTTCGCAACCGTTTGCAGGAACTCGATCCGCAACAGGAAACCGTGGTCAGCTGCGGCGTGGGGATTCGAGCTCACGTGGCCGTCCGAATTCTGCGCCAACATGGCTTCGACAACGTTAGAAACCTGTCCGGCGGAGTAACCGTTCGCAATCGGTCTGTATAGCGTTGGGCGGCGCGGCGGCAGGCCGAAAGTAGCCGTCACGCTCCGCGTGATGAAATCCACCAGGGCGAACGACAGAAGTCGAAATCGGTCGCCGTAATTATCCCGCTTCATAAAGGGGACTGGTCGGCGATTCGCTGATAACAAGCAACGTCGGTCAGTGAATCGAATCCTCCATCTGCGGCTTTACATCACGCGGAGCGTGATGAGCAGCGCAGTTGGCGGCCTGTTGCAACGGCCTCACGCCATCCGGAAGTGCGACCGCTGATCTGATCTGATCTGATCTGATCTGGTCGCAGACGCATATCGAGTCGTTTCAAATAGCGACCTCCGCTGCAGCACATTCCTAAACGCGACAATCTGCTAACCGCGAACGCTCTTCCAGAACTGGCTGGCCAGATTCTTCCAGCTTGGCTGAGTGGCACCTGTTGTCTTCAGGAATGACCACAAAGACCGCACGCTGTTGGCGGGAGCCACGCATAAATACCGATCTTCGTAGCGCGGGCGAAAACGGCTCTTGAAGTGGTCCTGACCTTTGGCGTTGAACACAAATTCCAGGCGTTCGTACCACAGCGAAAGCGACTTTTGAATTCGCCAGTCGCCCGCCCCTAAGGAGCTAAGTCCGACTCGTCGCCCCGGCACCAGACACAGCGATACGGTTTCAACACCTTCAGCTCGCAACGTGTCCATCGCGGATTTGAATAAGTACGCCGTGGTGCCTCGAGTTGCGTCTTTGCGTTTGCGGTACGTTTCAAACGCCCAGCTGTGACCACCATTAATCGGACTGCACGCCAAAAAACCTTCAACTCGCCCAGACGCAGCCGTTGCCAGAAACAGCCTTCGACGCTGCAGTAAAAACGGATTGAACTGACCTTCCAGAAGTCGCAAGGGCTGACTGAACGTGCGATCTTGCAAGTCTTCGTGCATGATTTCCAGCAATGTGCCGGCAATCGGGCGATCGTTGCCAGCTTCGGTCACCTCGCTGAAAGCAAGTCCCGCGCGTTCGCAAAAGTTGGCCTGCCGCCGAACCCATTCAAACGGCTTGCCGTTCCAGTTTCCGCCCGGCAAATCAACCACTGGTTCTTCGCCAAACTTGTTCACCACAAATCCGGCGGCTTTAAAGGTGGCTGCTTCCAATTCGGATACGTTGTAGACGGCGATCGTCTTTCGTTGATTCACGCTTAGTTCGTACAGCCACTGAATCATGTCGGCCTTCGCAGGTTCCGCAGCCAAAAGACCTCCCGCGATATGCCAGAATCTGCCATCGGCCAACACGCTGGCAATGCCCTGGCCGCACTTGGTTTGCAGCAGGTGACCTGCAGAAACGGCGATGTCGTAAGATTCCGGAACGCAGGCATGTTGAAACGCCATGCGTTCCAGTTCCGCCTTTTGAACAGCATCCAGCTTGTCACGATCAATCAGCAACTCATGCGACGAAAATCGCATGGCTGTTGAATCCCGAACAGAATCGGGTAGTTGACTGATGGATCCGGTGATCATGGAGGGAAGGGGTTCGGGTTAAGGGGATCGGGAAGGGGGCTTTAGAGCGTGATTGAGTTTCTGATACGGAACGAATTTATCCAGTTTTCGTCCAGCACTAATCCGGGATGCTTGTACTGATAATCGCCGGTTCCGCGACGATCAACTTCTTCCTGAATGGTCCGGTCCCATTCGTTCGCTTCCAGCAATCGCAACACAGGAGCCTGCAGGACTCCTTCGTTTCGTCGAGCTTTCCACAGGAAATTCAGCTTCGCCAGCTCCGCATCCAGCATCGCCAAAAATGCGTGAGCCTGATTATCGTCGCTAAAGTCGGAGCTTTCGGCAAGGAAGTCGTATCGAGGTTGCTGGTGTTCCAATCTGACGGGAATGGCGGACAGCAATCCCAAGTGGAAACCGACATTCTCTGCTGCCTTATGAGCCGCCTCAATCACCTGATGTTCGGTGACTTTTTCTCCTTCCAAATCGCCCACGCGAGCACTCTTCTGGATAAATTCCAGCAGTGGAGCCTGCCCCACAAAACCTCGACACTTCACAATGTCGCCAATGTCGAAGCGAAAATAGCCGGCAGACGTCGTCATCAGAATACGATATTCCGATCCTTCCTGCAGTTCGTGCCCCTGCAGCACATCCGGCTGATCGCAACCAACCTGATCCAGCGGCAGAAACTCGTAAAAGCCAGATTCAATTGACGTCACGCCCATCGGCACACCGTCCGCAATCGGAATTGTGTGCCGCCCTTCGCTGGAAACAAGCCCCATGTCTCTTGTGGGTGACGCTCCAAAATACTGTTCCAGATATCGCGACTGAAACCCTGCCGTGCCACCCAACCAGCAGCTGATGACCGGCTGCTTCCAATAATCTTTGGGCAGCAAACTTCCCCGGGAAGCCGCCATTTTTCTCAGCCGACGTGCTCCCGCAGCATTCGGCTTCAAATGGCGAACGGCCAGTTCCCGTCGAACAACGTCCGGAATTTCGAAACGTTTTGTAAGAGTTCCATCCGTCAGGTCTTTCAGAAGTTCGTCCGCATGAGTGTTGCCGATTTCCGCCAGACGAATCAACGTGCCGGGATTCATCAACAGAATCCACCCCACGTCTTCCAGAATGCTAAGTCGCAATGCGACATAGTGCCGAGCAACCGGATCCGGAATGGAATTAACAATTGTCGGAATCAGATAGTACGGTTTCAGAAGCGGGCTTTGAATCCGCGTCAACAACGCGCTCACCATACTGATTTGATACCCGCCCGGCGTGGTGCCCATGTCCCACGTGCCAGACATCTGCAGCATCTTTGAACCGATGTGCGCCGGGTGATCGACGAACATCTTCAACCCCCACACATTCCACGCGTTGCGGTATTCTTTCAGCCACGTGTTTGTGACCGGATTTAGTTTCGGAACTCCCGTGCTGCCCGTGGTAATGGTAAACTGCAGCAGCTTTTCGCTGGCTGGCACCAGAGCGTTGGTGTCTCCCGCAGCGACGGCGTTAATATATTTCGCGAACTGTTCATAGTTGGCGACCGGTACCTGCTTTTGAAAGTCCTCCAAAGTACGAATGCCGGCAAAGCCATGATCCTTGCCAAACTGAGTGTCGCTGCACAATTGAATTCGGTTTAACACCCAATCCCGCTGAACGCTGGCCGCTGTCTGCAGCTTGCGCGCAAACGGCACGTAGGCCTGCCGATGCAGCAGGTTTAAAGTGACGCGAGAAACGGCTCGCGGAGTAATTTTGGGAAGCAGATGCAACACTGCCAGAATCCTGTTCAGTCGAATAGTTTGCTAAGAACGAAGCCAAATTCAAAGCGGGTGGGCCACTAACATTTTCACCGTGCAAGCAAGTGTTATTAACGCCATAACACGTGAATTGCCTTCCGCCTGTCGATTGTCTGTAACTGCTTTGTCCATTGCAGAACCAGCACAGAATCCGGCAGTCTCGGAATAAAGCCGGTGCGTAAAAGTGACAGCTTCGGTTCGTCTCCGCAACGCAGTTTCATCGCCAGAATTGCTCCCTGTTGTCTCATATTCACCAACGCCGCCTTCAACAAAGCTCGCTGCATGGTGCTTGATAGATTTTTCATCGCCATGATATCAATGATCGCAATCGGTTCTCGCGTACGCCCCTGAAATGGCAACACGTGAAAATTGATGAAGCCCTTAATCGTTCCGCTAACTTCCGCCACCACGGTTTGACTGATGCGACTTCCGTTTAACTGATGCCGCAGCGACTGAACGTCCCAGTCAATGGCCAGAGCATGCTGCTGATTCTGGCTGCTTAACAGGTCAACGCAATCGTTAATCTGAAGATCCGAAAGCTGCTGCACCAATCGGCATTCATCTCCAGCCCTCACTTCCGGAATAAACGGTGCCACCAGTCCGCTGCAAAATGCCTCCACGGAATTGACGTTCCACGCTTTCAGCTTCCGCAAATCCAAAGCTCGCACCCAGAAGCTCATTTTCCTGGCAAACTGTTTCAACGGAAACTTCGACGACGGCTTTTCTGCCAGCGAATGCTTCGACCCCGTAAACCGATAGCTCACCACCAGATCAGAACCGGAATCCAGTTCCAGTTGCATGCGTTCGCGGTCCAATAAAGCGGCCAAACCCTGTCCTCGACAAGCCGCATCCACAGACAGCCAGCTCCAGTGAGCCCCGTGTATCTGCCCCGCCGCACCCCGAAATCGATACGGCACACCCAGCAACACGGCCACAACTTCACCACCACAAAGCACGGCCAACCGACGATCGGGCTGATCCGGTTGCCTCGCAAACTGCCAATCAAGATACTCTTCCGACCACACCGGAAACGCCATTCGCCCGGAATAAGCGTCCGACCAAACTCGCTCCAAAAACGCCTGCAACTCAGCATTTGTGCCCGAAAACCGAGCCACCGAAAATTCCCCGCTTTCAGCCGCCGCCCGAATTTCAGGCGTGTCGTGTGACCAGGCAAAGGCAGGCGGCATGTTCCAGCTTCAATAAAATGACAGCAAATCACAATCAGGGGACTTCTCCCCATTGTGCCAGCCAACTCACCAGAAATTCCACACCGAATTGGTAATCCACAACGATCAGGCAAACCACACTGAACGTTTTGCACGAATATCCCAATTCTGCCGGGACGGCCGGGACGCCCCGGCGGGCGATGGCGTAGGGACGATGGGATATGTTGAAGTGCCCGCGTCTCG
>CALFSX010000209.1 GCA_937916515.1 uncultured Planctomycetaceae bacterium
GGGTGAAGGTGTTCGATCGTGTTGAGCGGCATGAGATGCCTCCTGAATCCGATCCCCAGCCAAATGCGGAGTCTCGTCGAGCCTGGCTATCAGATCTTCGAACGGAACTCACAAGAGTCAATCGCCTACGCCAGCAAGAAATTGGGCGTGTTCCTTCCAGACGACTAAGTCGGCAAGAGTACGAGAATACGCTTCACGACTTGTTGGGGATCGGTGGCAATATCGCCAAGCACTTGCCTCCCGAGAACGAAGCATCAGGCTTTGACGTCGCCGCAAGGTCTCAAGAAATGTCAAGCGTTCATGTGCGTAGTTTGCTCAATGCAGCCGACCATGCACTCGACGAGGCGATTCAAGTTGGTGAAAAGCCGATGATGTCGCCGCGCAAAATCAACTATTTTCACTCACCCTACATTCAGATGTGGGTAGACCGGCCCGTCCGTCGCGGTGGTGGAACGATTTTCAAAACCGATCAAGACGTCGTGACGTTTCGCGGAGAGAATTTCGTATTCCGCAGCGACGCCTCTGGATTCCGTCCTCCAGTTGCGGGGCGATATCGACTCCGAATCAAGGCGGCTGCGCATCAGCCTCGTTCCTCCATCACTTTGAGTTTGAAACGCCAGAACGATCAGCAAGGTGATAGTGCGTTGATTGCGGCGTGGGATCTTGTCGATGAAAGGAACTATCGGGACGTTGAAACCGTTACCTATTTGCGTCCAGATGATTACATCTATGTCAGTGCAGACGAATTAGATCCGGCAATCGATGGACGCGTGATCTACAACGGGCAGCCCGCAAGCACCTTTGGTGGTGAAGGTGTGAAGATTCGCGAGGTAACCGTTGAAGGCCCGTTAGAAGACACATGGCCGCCGCAACGGACTCAAGATCTGTTTCCCAATGTTGAATGGGAAGCATACCAGCACGAAGCGCAAGCGAGTGAGTCTCACGAGTCAAAACACACTCGCTCGCG
The DNA here is from genome assembly GCA_937916515.1 of uncultured Planctomycetaceae bacterium. Classification (GTDB taxonomy): domain Bacteria; phylum Planctomycetota; class Planctomycetia; order Planctomycetales; family Planctomycetaceae; genus Fuerstiella. The sequence goes on from CALFSX010000209.1 coordinate 968, forward strand.
CGTCGTGCTTGTAGGATACAAACCATCGATTACCGTGACACCAGAAGAGTCTCTTCGAAGTTTGACCGCAGAGTTCGCGCGTAAGGCGTTTCGCAGAGCCCCCACCAAGAAAGAACTGGATGAATTGGTCTCGCTCGCTATATCCAGGCTGGAATCAGAAAGCAGTTTGGTTGACGCGGCTCGGATTCCGCTCCGCACCATCCTGATCTCACCACAGTTGCTCTATCTAGCGGGCGGTCCTGGAGTATTGAACGATCAGGATCTGGCGACTCGACTGTCTTACTTCCTTTGGCGCAGTATTCCCGATGAAGAACTAAATCGCCTCGCTGAAGAAGGGCTACTGTCGGAACCAAAAAACTTGGAGAAACAAATAAGCCGGATGCTTTATGACCCGAAGTTTGACCGCTTCGTCGAGGCCTTTCTCGATCAGTGGCTGGATCTCGACCACATCGACGCGACCACTCCCGACGTTTACTTGTACCCTGAGTACGACGATGTACTTCGACAGAGCATGCTTGCTGAGACTCGCCAGTTCTTCGCGCATTTGATTGACGCGAATCTAGGCGTGGCGAATCTCATCGAATCAGATTTTGCGTTTCTCAATCGACGCTTGGCAGAACACTACGGAATCCCGGGTGTCGAAGGAGAACACATTCGCAAGGTTGAATTGCCCCTGGATAACGTACGCGGGGGAATCCTGGCACATGCTTCGATTGCGAAGGTCACTGCCAACGGGACGACCACTTCACCCGTACGCCGTGGAAATTTCATTCTCACCAACCTGCTGGGCGTACCGACGAGTCCGCCGCCGCCTAACGTGGGCTCCATCGAGCCAGACACGCGTGGGGCAACGACCATTCGCGAGACGCTGCAAAAACACCAGGAGATCGAAACCTGTGCAGCGTGCCACCGCAGGATTGATCCACCTGGATTTGCGATGGAGTGTTTTGACCCCGTTGGGAATTTTCGAGAACGGTATCGCAATAGCAAAGGCGTCCAGCGTGAACTCAATGCGGGACTTCGGTTCTTGCACAAGGACTACGACCTTGGGCTTCCCGTGGATGCATCCGGCGTGACGGAAGGCGGTGTTCGCTTTGAAGATTTCCGGGAATTCAAGCAGCACTTGAGAGCATCGGAAGAGCAGCTCGCGCGAAACCTAGTCTCCAAGCTGGTCGTATTCTCAACAGGTGGAGAAATCGAATTTGCAGACCAAGAGGAGATCGAGCGAATCTTGGCGTCCACGAGCGAAGACGGGTATCCGCTGCGCGATCTCATCCATCACGTCATCTCTAGCAGAATGTTCAGGCATCGATAATGAAAACTCGTCTACAACGCCGCACACTCCTCAAGGCTTCCGGCATTGCGGTTGCGTTGCCGCTGCTAGAATCGATGAGCCCATCGTTCGGACGCGAGCAAGATGAACCTCCCAGGCGAATGGTGTTGATCTGCAGCACTCTTGGTCTGCATCCTCCGTCGTTATTCCCAAAGACTCCTGAACGTGATTACGAGAACACGGAGTATCTGAGTCTATTGAAAGAACACCGGCAGGACTTCACTTTATTCTCTGGATTGTCGCATCCCGACCAAAACGGAAAGCAGCCGCACGACACCGAATTGACCTGGCTGACATCGGCACGAAATCCTGGACTAGCCGGTTTCAAGAATTCGATATCGCTCGATCAGTTTGCGGCGAAAACGCTAGGAAGTGTCACCCGTTTCCCATCTATCGCGCTGAGCAGCAACGGAAAGAAAAGTCAGTCCTACACAAGCAACGGCGTCATGATTCCAGCGGAGGATCGCCCTTCGTCGCTGTTCGCCAAACTGTTTCTGCAGGGAACGCCGGGCGAAACTCGTCGCGTACGCCAGAGACTCGCGGACGGTCGCAGTATTCTTGATAGCGTGGCAGAGCAGACACGATCATTGTGCCGAGTCGCAAGTGTTCAAGACCGACACCAGTTAGATGAGTACTACGAAGCCATTCGCGAGGCCGAGACGGAGCTTGTGGAGAGGCAAAGCTGGCTTGACCGCCCAAAACCAAAGATCGATGAAGAACCGCCGCACGACATCGCGGATCCTGCAGACCTCATCGGTCGAACCAAGGCCATGTTGAACCTGATTCCGCTGATTCTACAAACGGATTCATCGCGAATCGTCACGCTCGTGATCCAGGACCATCTCGTCGTCCCCAAGATCAGTGGCGTGACTGCCGAGCATCACAATCTATCGCATCACGGCCGGGATCCTGACAAAATCAAACAGCTGAAGATCATCGAGACTGCGATCCTGAGCAGCTTCGCAGGGCTTTTGACGCGGATGGCAAAGTCGTCAGAATCCGGAGAGCGCTTGCTGGACAACACCTCCGTACTCTTTGGCAGTAACCTTGGCAATGCAAACTCGCACGACCCAAGGAATCTGCCCATCTTCGTTGCCGGTGGCGGCTATGAGCATGGAAGTTATGTCGCCCATAACGCAGATAGCAATACACCATTGTGCAATTTGTTTGTCAACTTGCTGAACAATACCGGGATCGACTCAGAGCGATTCGGAACCAGCTCAGGAACACTCCAGTTTTAGGTTCCGTTGGCCACACCAAGTTAGAAGCAAACACTTCGAGAGCAAAAACCCAACTATGAAGACCTCCCTCACCTCAATTGCGTTCTTGGTTCTGTCACTTACGCATTCCTTCACTTTTGGTGATTCACCGAAGGAAAACTGGCACCAGTGGCGAGGCCCTGAAGCAACGGGCGTATCCCGAACGGCCAATCCACCGATCGAGTGGAGCGAAGACAAGAACGTCAAATGGAAGGTCTCGGTAGATGGACGAGGAACGTCGACTCCGATCGTTTGGAACGACAAGGTCTTCCTCTTAACGGCAATCGACACGGGCGTGAAGAACACTTCAATTCCCGATCCAAAAGACCAGCCGAAGACCAACTTCTTCGACATCAAACGCCCGAATACAGAACACGCATTCGTGGTGCTATGCCTTGATCGTGACAGTGGTAAGGAATTGTGGCGGCGCACTGCAACAACGAAGATTCCGCACGAAGGCGCACACAATGACAACGATTTTGCGTCGGCATCGCCCACGACGGACGGAAAGCACTTGTATTGCTGGTTCGGATCGGCTGGCCTGTATTGCTACGACCTCGACGGCAACAAGCTTTGGGAGCGAGACCTCGGGGAAGCCGAGGTGGGCTCCAGCCTCGGCGAAGGTTGTTCACCAGTTCTGCATGATGGCAAACTTGTGATCGTTCGTGACCACGCAGGCCAAAGCTCCATCGAAGTGCTAGATGCCAAGACTGGAAACACCCTTTGGCAGCGCGAGCGAGATGAAGACAACGCCTGGGCAACACCGAGAGTGATCCAGCATAGCGGGAAAACGCAAGTCATCACGGCGGCCTCGGCCGCTGTCCGCAGTTATGACCTCGATTCAGGCGAGATCATCTGGCAATGCCGCGGACTGACCGGCAACGTCACCCCGTGCCCAGTCATCGACGGCGACTACGTAATTTGCATGAGCGGCTACCAGGGATACGCTGCGTTAGCACTTCCCTTCACCGAAACCGGAGATATCACTGGTAGTGAAAAGATTCTCTGGAAGCGAGACCGCGGCACACCCTACATCCCATCACCGCTTCTTTATGATGGCTTGCTCTTCTACAACCAATCGAACCAGTCGATCCTCACCTGCGTGAACTCCAAGACCGGCGAAACAGTTTTTGGCCCCGAACGAATCGGCCAGGTATCCAATCTCTACGCATCGCCAGTTGGGGCATCAGGACGTGTCTACATCACTGGTCGAGACGGAACAACCTTGGTCATTCAGCGATCCAGCACCTTCAATGAAATAGCCACCAATCGTCTCGACGATCGCTTTCACGCATCCCCCGCTCTCGCCGGCAGTCAACTCTTTCTCCGCGGCGCGAAATCCCTCTACTGCATTGAAGCTGACGTGCGTCAGTAATCACTCGAATGCGAGCATCGGACGCTAAATTACTACGTTGACGAACCACTTTCACTTGGTGGCATAATTCGCACAAGCGTAAATTCTTCGCGACATAGCGAGGATTATCGGACCGTCAGGCTACACCCAATCGCTACAGCCGGCAGAATCCATCAGCTTGGCGAACTGGCGGCGTTGTTTGTCCCAGTTGGGTTCGGCGGCGATGGGGCGGACTTGACGTTCGGTCAGTGGGGCTCGGCCTTCGGTGTAGGGCTGGAGGAAGAGGAGTTTTTCTTGGAGATCCGGGGCGAGGCCGGTGAGATTCAGGATTTGGGTCAGACGGGCGCGGGTGACGTGGCCGGCACGGGCCAAATCGGCTTGCGATTCGAAGCGGCCCGTTGCGAGGAGCCGGTCGAAGTGGATCGCAAGGGCCATCAGTCGCGATAGCCGCGGCAGCCGGCCGGTTTTGGGCCGCTCTGGGGCCTCTCCGCGGCGATACTCACGAGCTCCGCGATCGCTACGGGCAACGTGAAAGGTTAGCCGCACTGGCCGCATGCGCTGCGAGGTTTCGGTTGGATTATTCGGTTCATCGGTCATTGGATAGCCTCCGCGATGTGGCGAGCAAAGTTGGCGTCTTGGCCGAGTGAAGCCAGCCCGGCGGGATGAAAAGTAATATCAAGCGTCCCGTATAATATCAAGCGTCCCGTAACCGTACACCAGAACCGTTGTAGGCGCGGGATTTAGCATAGCGGGTTTTG
>CALFSX010000210.1 GCA_937916515.1 uncultured Planctomycetaceae bacterium
CCATTTCATCAATGATATCCAGGGGGAAACGGGTATCCGGACACGCTGCTAGCCGATGTTCCCACCGGGTTCGTCCATACTCCCTGGAAGATGCACAACGCCGAACAGCGACGATCCGGCTGCGTCATCGGAACCGACTATCCGGCACCGGTCGTGGACTTATTCGAATCGGCAAAGAACAACCGGCAGATTTTCGAGCGTTAGTCGATTCGGAAGGGAGCGTTCAGACAACGAAAACCGGCACAAGCCGTGGCATTTGATTGGCCGCATTGGTACGAGTGTCTAGAAACCTACTGTCAAACGATGTGGTTTGGAAAGCCAAATAAACAATAGGAGACTTGAGACATGTCAGAGAACACAGATACAAGAACATGGCCGGAGCTCGCGATTGGACTTTACGACCGACTTACCGAACGTAACGCAGAAATCGTGTACAACTTTGACAAGTTCGAAGTCGGCATTCCCAGCAGCACACAGGCGGACGCCAAACACGCACTCTGGAAACTGCAGGGATCGATTCGAGTGACGACGCGAAGTGGAGCCGACAGTTGAACACGGGCCGCCTGCTGTCCGTCAACGCCGACCTAACAGTCACCATTGGGAACGAAGTTGTAAACGTTTGCGGAGCAGGCGAGAGCGTAACCGTCGAGCTGTCATCGGTGTCTGCGGGATACAAGATTCTGCGGGGTATCGGCGGACTGAAGACACTCCGCGGCCGCCTCGCTGCCCTGTCCCAGTCACTATCAACCGTGGGGCTTTCCGTTGTCATTCGGACGCCTTCACGCAGACTTGTGACGCTCGGCAAAGTTAGTGGCTCGGGGTTGATGAAGTTGTTCGGACTTCCCAATGTGCGCTTACACCTGTCATAATCGCCACTCACTCTTCTGTCTGATGCCCAAAGCCGCTCGGACATATTTCAGTTCTGGTTGGCAGATTCATGACCATTCGTCAAAACATCCTGATTACTGGAGGCACCGGCTACGTGGGTGGTCGGTTGATTCCGCTGCTGCTGAAACGCAAAAATGATTTCAATCTGCGATTGATGGCACGCGTGCCGGAATACCTGCGAGCCAGGGTCAATGGCGACGTGGACATTGTGCAAGGTGACGTAACCAAACCGGACACATTATCTGCCTGTCTCACTGGAATCGATACCGCATTCTATCTGATTCATTCGATGGGTAGTGGTCACGACTTTGAGGACGAAGATCGCCTTGCCGCGAGAAACTTTGCCGAAGCAGCGAAGGCGAACGGCGTCAAGAGAATTGTTTACCTCGGAGGTCTCGGCGAACAGGACGAATCGCTCTCTAAGCACCTTCGCAGTCGTCACGAAGTTGGCGCAATTTTGCAGGAATCCGGTGCACAGGTGATTGAGTTCCGCGCGTCGATCGTCATCGGATCGGGCAGCCTTTCGTTCGAACTTATTCGGGCACTGGTTCAAAAATTGCCCGTGATGATCTGTCCTAAATGGGTATCCACGGCCGCCCAACCGATCGCGATCGAAGATGTGCTGGCGTACCTGACGGGGGCACTCGACCTTGAGGCTGGCGAAAGTTGCGTGTATGAAATTGGCGGCCCTGATCAGGTTTCGTACGGAGACCTGATGCGAGAATACGCCCGGCAGCGGGGGCTGAAGCGGCTGATGATCCCTGTGCCGTTCCTCTCTGCTCGTTTGTCGAGTCTCTGGCTTGGGCTGGTGACACCGGTCTACGCCACGATCGGCCGCAAGCTGGTTGAAAGTCTCAAGAACCCAACAGTCGTCAACGACAATTCGGCGTTGGAAACTTTTCCTCTGCGCCCGATGTCACTTGAAGCAGCGATTGGGCGAGCTCTGTCAAAAGAAGATCAGGAATTTGCATCGACGCGGTGGCAGGACGCCGTTTCGTCGTCACAAGCGCCCAGGCGTTTCGGGGGCGAACAGTTTGGTAACCGTCTTGTCGACTGCCGCACGACCTACGTTAACCTGCCTGCTGAAAGAGCGTTTGCCCCAATTCAGCGAATGGGCGGCAAAACAGGCTGGTACTACGGAAATTTTCTGTGGCGTATCCGAGGCTTCATGGACCTGCTTGTTGGGGGGCCGGGGCTGCGTAGAGGCCGACGACATCCCGTGGAACTGAACGTCGGTGATACTCTGGACTGCTGGCGAGTCGAAAAGATCGACCCTCCGAGAATGCTGCGTCTGTATGCAGAAATGCGATTGCCGGGTCGAGCATGGCTGGAATTTGTGGTCACCCCAAACGGCAAAGGTTGCGAGATCACTCAAACGGCCATGTTCGATCCGGTTGGGCTATTTGGACTATGCTACTGGTATTCAATCTGGCCTCTGCACCAGTTCATCTTTGCCGGTATGCTGCGTCGAATTGCTGAAGCTGCAACAGCGAATGGTGTTGAACACCAACCTCCATTAAATTGAACAGGTCGTCGGGAACTGTGTTGATGTACCGTTTTTCCCGCTCTTCCGCCAGTTATTGCAAAGTCAGTCAGTGACCTGTCGTACCATCCGCGGCAACAAATGGCCTGCGTTGTTTTTAAGTTTGTATCCGAGCTTATCGATCAATCCGTCGGCAGCATCGCCCAGAGTTCCGGTCGACCAACGTTGCAATGCACAGCACGAGCCAGCGGGCCGCCGAACGCCCAGCTAAGAAATAAGGCCGTTCGAGCGACATTCCACGCACCCGCCGCGGGTATGTCGCCACTCGCCAATGCCCTGCTCCGGCGTTCCGGGCAGGGAATGGGCTGAAAGACTGATTCGGCAGAAACCGATCGACTCGGGTCCTGCTCTGTCAAACCGTCCAGATCAAGAATAGCCTTTTGTAATTCAACAGAACTGTAAGTCGCTGCCATTTGTTGGTCGACAGCGAAAACACCTCGTCGGTTGAATGTGGGAAGCACCAACAGGCCGACAAAAGATAGCAGTAGAAACCAAAGGAACACGTTCACCAAGTCTGCGACAGACTTCACGACGCCTCCGCTGACCAAGATGGCGATAGTAAAGCTGCTGATATTCCAGAGCATTGCGAACATGACACCTCGCAATCGCAGGCCCGACTTCACAGCAGTCCGACGACGAGCCACCAACATCTTGACGTAGGACGGTGGCAAGCGCTCCTTCCATCCATCCGGAACAAGAATACTCTCAAAACCCGGCAGCCCCGTGATACCTCCCGCGAACCGTTGGTCAGAATGCTTCACAAACGAACTGGTTCCTTTGGCTTTGCCGCTTCGATTTGCTGTCATAATCTGCCAAATGAATTCCTGCCCGGCCAACAACATGACCTGCAAGGCGGCGAACACGGCAATGAGCCACGGTGCTCCGGTTTCTCTGCCGATCTGGAGATAAAAGAAGAAAGTCACCGAGTAGAAAACGGTTTGCACCGCCACCGGTCGTGACCAGCTTCGCAACCACGCCGGAATCGTCGGCGACTCCGATTCAAAGGCGGCAGGAACCAGTACTCCACCCACGAAGTCAAAGGCGAAGAGTAAGCTCGCAATGACAGCGAAGAATATAAGAAAACCGAAGAACTCATCCGCCACCGTTGTTGGGCTGGAGGGGAAAATGGATCGAGCGGCATCAAGGTAAAGTACCGCAGAGGCCAAGATCACAAGTGTTCCCACACATGTGATGCCCGTCAACAATCTCGCTTTTCCGGGGCTCATAATTACGCTCCATTAGGATCATCGGTTTGTGCTTTACACGTTGTGTTCAGACTCACATCCGCAACTATCCGCCGTTCACCGGCAAAGCTAACTTGGAACGCCTCACAAAAATTTCGTGGCCGAGCTGTAGCGACAGTGGCCAAACTGCCATAAACAGTAACAAGGCGACATGGTCTTAAAAGAGCGATGGCGCCTTCAATAACTGTCTGACGAAGTCACGCAAGTCATCCGCAGCAATGAGGTGAATGGTGCGTATCTGTGCCGCAATCCACTTAATTCCGGACGCAATAGAGTTTCTCGACGCCTCGCAGCAGCAGTGCTTCGCCAGCAATGGCTGGCGTTGACCAAAAAAGGTCGTCGATCTTGTTTGTAGCCAGCACTTTGAATTCGGGGCCCGACTGGACAACATGCGTGGTGCCGTTCTCATCAAGAATGAACACGCGTTCATCGTCTGCCCAAAGTGAAGCGGCCACGGTTGCCATTTGAGGAACACGTGTTCGATAAACACGGTCTCCCGTTAGTTCATCGTAGCAGTTTAGAATTCCTCCGGAGCCCGGGATGTAGAGCAGTCCTTTCGACACAACAGGGGACGCCATTCCCGGTCCCGACTTTGTCATGGACCAGGCAATTTGGTCAGATTCGAAATTGTCGTTGAGGCTAATTTCACCACGAAGGCCCGCCGGAAAAGCAACTAACGGCCCCGCACTTCCAGGACCACTCATGCCAAAATAAATACGACCAGCACCGATGGCCGGTGATGCACTGAATGAAGATTGCATGCCACTCAGTTTCCACAGTACACTTCCATCGTTCGGATTATACGACGTTACAACACCGGAACCGCAGGTGACCAGTTCCGACCGTTCATCCGTCTTCCAGACGATCGGCGTGCTCCAGCTTGTTCTCGTCGGCCGATCGTCGCGCCACACCTGTTCACCGGTGTTGGCATCAAAGGCAACAACGAAAGAGTTTTCGTCGTTGTCAGACTGAACAAAGACCTTTCCGTCTGTAATCGCAAGTGAACTGCCGGTGCCAAAGCCGTTGCCGGACTTGTAAGTCCCGACGTTTTTATTCCAGATCTCTGTTCCGTCCAGATCCCACGAGATCAAACTACCAGTCGTAGCAAAGAACGTAAACAGATGCTCGCCGTCGGTTGCTGGCGACTCCGTTGCATAAGTGTTGGACGGATGCATCACGGGCGGTACGAGTTCTTCAACACTGCGGCTCCAAAGCTGCTGGCCGTCAGTGACACTCAGACAACTCACAACGAAGCGATGCTTCACAGGTTTGGCAGTTCGATAAGTCCCCATACTGGAAACGCCTGCCATCATTCCCTTGGGACGCGAACCGTCTTCCGGAACCGCGGCAGTCAGAAAAATCCGATCTCGCACGACAACTGGTGACGACCAGCCACTGCCGGTCATAGGGACAGTCCACGCTACATTGGTTTGAGCGTTCCACTCCAAAGGGTGGCTGACCTTGTCCAGCTTTCCGGCAGTGCCGCCCCGAAATTGCTGCCAATCACCGGCAGTCGCAATTGAAGTCAGCAGAAATAACGTCGAGATAAAAAGGATACGCATAACGGCCTCTGAAAAAAGTAGACTGACTACGTGTTGTAGACACCATGCACGTTTTGGCCCGTCGATCCGAAAATTTCATGATCCGCGGCCTTTTCAGTCAAACAGCCCACGCAGCAGGCGAAACGGAGCCAGAACCTTGTCGTTCCATGAGACACGTTCGCTGTTCGCTCGGACGAGGATCACGGTCGTGTCGTCCGAGGTGAGATTTTCCGGATTGAGGTCTCGAATTCGCTGCAGAAGCGTGATGTCAAGGTCCCCAGCAGAATCGCCGCTGATAGAGTTTGCAATCTTAGCGATGCCGTCGGCCCGAAGCATATCTCCGTTGGAATCGAACGATTCAAATAAAGAGTCGGTGTATGCCAAAACCATGTCTCCAGCTTTCAGTGTCAGTTTCGTAGATCCGTGGTTTCAAGGATTCACGTTGCCTGCGATTCGCAGTCATTCGAGTATCGGAGTCCGCCACGCCGACTTCTTACTCATTGGAAGACAACTTTGCCGAAACATGACCAACACTACTGACCAAAGGAGTTCCCATTCGGCGTCTCTCGTGAGTCATAGTGACGTCGGCAGTTTGGGTTACCCTGTTGCGATGTCCGAAAACGCAAAACCATGAATCATGCTGGCAAAAAATGCAAAGCCTTGCAATCGCGCAAAAGGGTAAGTACACCTAGAAAACACTGGGCTTTGAGTGGTTTTTGCAGGGTTTATGAGGCTTCCTCATAACCTCGAGGTCGTCGGTTCAAATCCGGCCCCCGCCACTTACCTCACGGAACCTGGTCCGTGAGGTTTTTTATTGGTCAAATCCTGCAGAAACCTACGTTTAAGTTACCTGACGTTGGTCGGCAGTGCGGCTCAAAACCAGTTGCAAAAGGGTAATGCTAAGGGGTAACTCCCCGGATCTAACCTTGGCTCCTGAGCAAAGGGCGAAGCACATGCCACGTCTCTTCCACTGACCACCAAAATACTGCCTTCACGAGCGTACGAAGCAGACTTCTGTTTCCCTGCATGGGGAATGCTATACCTTGGCCCATATGGCTCAGCGGAAAGCCATCACCGATGTAAGGAAATCCAGACGCCATAGGAAATTGAAGCCGATGAGTATTCCCCAAACCGACAATCGTTTCCATGACAGGCAACAGCGAGTGTCGTTCACTCGAAAGATGGATTCTAAAGAACTCCGTGGCATCAACGTCTGCGAAGAATCAGACGTAGCCAACCTGTGCCATACTCTTCGTCAATCCAGAAAGACATCATTCGAACATGATCTGGCAATTCGGCAGCTTTGCAGCCAATGGTTCTACGTCTGCATGTGTCAACTCAGTCCCTCGAAGGTCAAGTCTTCTTAGTTGACTCAGACCTTCGAGATCCAGAATCGTGAATCGATCAATCGCGGTGTTGCTCAGGTTCAGTGACCGCAAAGCGGTGAGTTCTCGAAGAACCGCCCCAACAGATGCGTTAATCGCCGTACCGGAAAGGTCGAGATCGGTGAGTGAAGTGTGGCCCGCGATTCCAGAGACGTTCGTGACCGGTGTCCGAGCCAGACTCAAAAATGTCAGCTTTTGAAGACCATCGATTTCCGGAAATTCTTTCAGTGTGCAATTAGAAAGATTTAATTCTGCTAACGCAGGCATCTGAGACAGATGTGTGAGTTCTAAACCGGCCATTTCTTTTGTTCCGGAGAGATCGAGTGATATGAGCATTCCGGAATCAGGTAGTTCTGGCTGCGGTACTGCCTCCACGCCGCTTGCAGGCAGTGGATCGCCGCCTGCAGATTTCATTCGCCCCCGATGGTCGGTGGCCCAATGCATGGCCTGCTGTGCCGCTGTGGCTGCAAGCCGCAATTGAAGCTCGCCCTGAGTCACGGGGACTGTGCGTCCGCCCGCATAGCGAATCGAACGGATGCAGTATCGATCAATATCCCTAGGGCCGTGAATGACATTTCCGCCCGGCCCCAGCGTGACTGTCTGCCCGTCGTCGAAGGCGAGGCCAGTCCACTGGACTTCTGCGGACTCAACATCGAGCACCGCGATCGCATGGGCGACATTATCGTTTGAACGTCGAAGACTCACAAGAACGTTGTCCTTGGATCGCCGAACACTGCTGCCGATCATTACCGGTGGGACCTGAATGCCGCTGGATATTGTTGTGGAATTGTTTAATGTGCCATCCAATTGTCGAATGTCGATTCGGAATTGGCCGTCGAGAGTCTGTTCACCTCCGCCGATCAGCAGTCTTCCTTCACCGGCAAAAGCTGCGAATTGTATGAACTTATTGTCCAGCATGTCTGCGACCTGTTCGAGTTGTCCCCCGTCCATAACTTTGAACAGCTGCCCTGCGTAGACGTACTTTCCATCAGGTGACCATTCCGGAGTCAGCGTTCCAGCTCGAGACCAGGTAATGGGTTTAAGGATGGTCTCGCCAGTGTCGAGATTTCGGATGGTCAGAATATCCGTACGCTCAGGTTGCTCGACTCGATCCACCACCGTGAGGAATCGGCTGTCCGGACTGAATGACGCATACCCTCCCATTTTTTTAGTCAATGAAATTTGTTGCGGTTGGGGGGCGTCGGTGGACAGATCAACCAGGTTCATCCACTGATGACCGTCTTGATGAACTGGCCACAGCAACCACCGACCATCATTACTAAACTGCGGATGACTACCGTAACCACCGCCGTCAAATTGATGCACGACTTTACCTTGACGGTCTTCAACAATCATCTTGTCATCGACGTCGTTCGCAAAACACAGGAACTCGCCATCTGGACTAAACACGGCGGAATGCCGTCCCACTTTGGGGTATTCAAAGGTTCGGAGCTCTGTCGTCGCCGTCGACTGGTCAAAGATGACCTGTTGGTTGGGTCCGCCCATTACGATGCGACCATCGGTTCGGGACCATGAGGGATAAGACGCTCCAACGACTGTGTTAATCGGCGACTTTGAGACTTGGCGTCCCTGTCCGTTCTGAGGCTGCCATTCGAATATCTGTGTTTGGTAGTGCCCCGCTGAATGAACAGAAGAAATAGTGCCGCTGCTTGTGAATGAACAGCCCTCAATCCCAAGCGGCTGAGGTGTATGCGGTGTTGTAATCTCACCTCCTGATGGCGTGAACCGGCGAACAATGCCTGAACGATCAACTCGTTCTTCGTCTCCATACACAAACACGATCTCGGACGTACTTTGCCAATATGGAATCGGCAATGCGTGGTCTTCGGCTTCGCCAGACAAGGTACCGATTTCCAATCGCTTGGTTACCTGTCCCGTATTGTCCAGAATCTGCCCGTTGCTCGTAATGATTGCACGCCCATCTGGTGACCAGTCTGCCAGTTGCCAGCCCTCACGCGGTTGCGAGTACATTAGTTCGCCTGAAGCGGAATAAATACTGGTCACGTTGGCGAGGGCGTCGTCGGATGAAGCACACCAAACCAGCAGACGATCTCCCAAGGGACTCCATTTCAATCCGGTGAAATTGTCGGCTGTGTTTGGGGCATCGGCAAAGTTAATCAGTTTTTGATCGGACGGATGCCAGCAAAGAACTCTTCCAACTCCCAACAGAAAACAGACCTGTTCGCCGTTAGGGTGGATGTCAGCCGTCCACGAGGCTGGTGCGTAAGATTGTGAGGTTTGATCGGCCCAGTTTACCGCCGGTACGAATTCCTTATCCTTAAATGTTGTTTCGAAAATCCGTTTCCCGTTCAAGTCGAAGACGCAGGCTGAGTACATATTCCAGACCAGTAAATTTGTGCCGTTCGGCATCCATTTCACCTGACATGACGATTGGCTTGTGAGTGTCTTCTCGTGATCCCATTTCGATAAAAGGCGTCCCGTTCGTTCACGGATCTCGATTCCCCTGGAACCGTTGGTTGCGTCGATCGTCGCGAACATAGAACCGTCTGGAGAGAACACGACGTTTTCCCAGTTGACGCTGTTGTTGCCGACAACAATCACCTGCACCTGCCCCGAGTTAAGGTCTCTGATCAGAATTTCTTTTCCGGTGGAATAGGCCCAACTTTTTTCCTGCGGGTCAACATCGAAGTGGTGCCTTCCACCACTCCATTGATCATGAATACCGGCGGGCCGTCGAAGGTAGTGTGTCCCAACCTCGAAATGTGGACTCAGCTTTGCGGGCTGAAGGACAATACCCGACAATTCAGGCGAGGCGTCCTTCGGCGTCCAGTCCAATTTACTGTTGGCCGTTGAATCCGCCATCCGTAAGACGTCTTCGGGGGCAGGTTCAGAGGCCAATTTACTGGGAATGTCCACCTCAGGCGGCCGCACGGTCACTGACACAATCTGGCGAGTGCCGGCAAAGATTTCGACAGACTCCTGGCTGAGTTCGAATCGATCGGCGTCGACGCCGGAAAGGTGAAGTTCCCACGCCCCCTTCGTCAGCAGAAAGGTTTTGTCTCCCTGCTGTTCGAATTCAAGCGGCTGCTGTCTGTCGCCCTGAATCGCCACGATGTTTAGCTTCGCTGCCGGATCACTGAGCTCAACGACCAGCTCACCGCCGTCGGGAAGTTTTAGTTTATAGATCAAACCAGCCAGCAAAATCATCGGCAGCAAAAATCCGCCACCGAGCATCATCCAGCGTTTGCCTGATGTGCGAGGAATTCCTGAACGCGTAATGAGTCGCTGTTCCGGTCTGCGAATGACATCTGTGAGTTGATTATCATCGACGAGCATGATGG
>CALFSX010000211.1 GCA_937916515.1 uncultured Planctomycetaceae bacterium
AAATTACAAACCGAAACCGTCATTCACATTTCAACTACTGATGGGACATCTTCATCGCTATCAGCATCCCGTGATACACCTGAGAGATTTCCAGCGACAGATAGTACGAAGACAGATTCTCTTCCACCGTTTCTTCGCCATGCACACTTCGCAGAGCCGCATGGATCACCGACATCCCATTCCATGCCATCAACGCCAGGCAGAATGCAAACACTGCGGCTCGCGGATAGCCCAGAGTCTTGATTTCACACGTCAGATTCTCCGTCATCTCCTGGAACATGGTTTCCACTGTCCATCGTTTGCGATAGAGAGCCGCGACCTTCATCGCGTCGGCGTCTTTCTTCGGAAGGTTCGTGAGAATGACGAGTTCGCGTTCACCATCCCGCGTCGCCGTTTTCAGTTTCACCGTCACGCAGCGAACAGTCATCGTGCGTCCAGTTTCCGGGTCAGTGATCTTGCCTGCCTGTTCAAACACACGGCCTGTTTCGGAGTCTCCAATCAGTTTGCTGCGGCCAATCTTGTCCAGAGGCATGCTGGCATGATGTCGAATCAGAAACCTGGCTTTGAGTTTCGCAATCCCGAACAGGAAGCCGAGTGTGCAGAAATTGCGGTCGGCGATCCAGAGGTCTCCGGCACAGACAGTCAGCAGAACCTGCCAGAGCAGCGAACGTTCCTGAGAATGGCCGTCTTCACAAGGGAAGACGTCGATGGCCAGACGCAGGTCCGGATCGAGCACTGTCAACGCCTGACCGGGCAAAGGTGCGGCGGTTTCTCTGCGAGTTTCCAGAAGGCGATGTTCCGTGGCGGCAAAGTGGTTTCCATCAAGAATACGGACATTGTATCCCGGCAGCAGCGGTGTTCGAAGTCCCAGCTTGCGGATCACAGGAGCCAGTTGCCGCACCGAATCACGGACCAGCACAGCGGCCACTTCCGGTTCGACACCATTGAGTTTCTGATAGAAGGCCCTGGTCGAAACCGGCAGCGAATCCACACGCTCCTGCAGCGAAGCGCCGACGGACGGATTGACATTGAAGACGACTTCTCCCATGACTTCTGCAACTGTGGAAAAGGGAAGTGTCCGCGTGTACTGAGTGACAGCGTTCTCTTCGAACAATCGATCCAGCCGCTCGGGATGAAACAAATCCTCGATGATTCCTCTCATCATGACCGTCACGGGACTCGCTTCGACAAACTTTTCAAACGGGCCGCTCAGTAACATCCTTGTCACCTTCTGCTGATTTTGATCTGGTCACCTTCAAGACAATGCCCGTATCCTCCTCAACAAGCCCAAAATCTCAAACACCAATAATTCCGGGTCTCAACACACCTTCACAGGGCTGCCCCATTGGCTCAGCGTGGATGCCAGGGATTGCTCCCCATCGTTGAATTCTTTGAAGACGATAAACCTGGCGGCCGTGCAAGCGGCAATCATTTCCAGCGCGGCGTTCGCTTTTTCCAGTACGTCTTGCTGCGAAGCAGACGGCGTTATGCGAATGTTGCTTTGCCCGGCTGACACCGGCATTCCGCAAAACAGAATGGGATGAAAATTCAAAGTGGGCAGTACGCACGCTGCTGCACGTACACAACGAATTGCCAGGCTGTCATCAGCCAAAAGGGTTCCCTCAATTCTGGTCAGCCAGGCGCACAGGACACCGACTGGTGCCCCACTGGAATCTCGTATCAACAGGTACCAGAATCGATCACCTGGAGTCATCGATTGTTCGGTCACTTTCAGCAGACGAACATCCATAAACAGGTCATCCGGATGCCGGACCGACTCCCAATCGACAAGATCAATTGCCGCCGCCGATTCCCAGATGGTGACGCCTTCAATCTGCCCCAACATGGGATTTTCTGTACTTTTCATAAAAGTCACTCGTGGGCAACGCATCGCTCCCGGGCACTTTGCCCGATGGGGCGGATCAAAGCAAAGGCTTCGTCAGGGCGGTTTTGGGGATGGCAGTCGCCTGGCCGCAGAACCTCACACGCGGCATGTCTGAAACGCCGTGCTCAGCGCGTTCGCCTCGTTCCCTCCGGCTTCACAGTCGTGTTTGAACCAACCCGGCCTGCAGTTGACGCGACCTCCAAAAATCGTTGCCTGAGGTGACGCTGTTCCGAAAAAATCCTTGCGAGTGGCACCAGTTTCACGAATCGAATGGCAACTCCGTCCGCAATTGTGCGCACGAAAACAGCCGTCGTTGAAAATTCACTTCCATCGGAGAAGACAATCGAAACCTCCCTGGGAGGCGCATCGTGCTCAAAGAGAGCAGTCTCTGTCAGAGAAGCACCGCTTTCTGACAGATCAAACACGTCAAGCTCGAAGCCCCCAACCAGGAGTCGTGGCCGCGCACTTTCCGGATACTGGATTCTGTAATTTTCGCGTTTTTGGCTCATAGCATTCGGCTACCTATCGGCACAGGGATGAGAATTCATGAAGTTTAGCTCACTCAGAGCGTCGTGGCTGAGTAAAACTCAGGTTTTCTTCAGAAACAGCACCACCACGGTAAATCCCAGGCTGAAATTTCACGACAGGAGCAGTTGTCGAACCCATCAGATGACGAGTTCTTTATCCGTCTTTTCCATAGGTGATATCAGGTTCTATAAGACAGACAGTTCCTCAAAGAGGTCTAAATCAACACCAAACAGCCTGTCAATCAGATTCACATGAGACGGCGCCAGTGAAAAGGCAATTGCTGGAGTCGCGAAAGGTGACTGACCAGTTCCTCGCGCTGATGCGGCTGCCTGGATTTCCAGATCCGGCAAGCCATGAGTGTCCGGTGCTGTCGGCGTTCCCAGTGAAGACAATCCGTAATCGATGTCTGACTGATGACTCGGGGCGGACAATGATTTGGAGTTCGAAGAATCACTGCCAGCAATGACGCCTAAGGCCGCAGGCGGGCTGCCAGGGACACCAACAATCCTGACGTTATCGACATTCGCATCTTCAGCAGAGCCGCTCACGGTACTCCTGAAGCGTACAAGCACGCTGGCTCCATAGTCCTTCAGGTTCCGGCTTTCGCTCTTCCATGAGTCCTTGTCCGAAGATAAGCCGCCGTCCAGCGCGATCACTTCCGTCCAGTTTCCATTCCGAAAAACTTCCAGAACAAGGAATTCCCCGGGATCAAAACTACTTTCCATAAACCAGTCGAACGTCAATATGACTGAGCTGTACGGGGTGGTATCGATGGCATTGACCAGTGTCAACGTGGCGTTGGTGGCCAAACCATCCACTTCGGCCGAACGGACACCATCGGTGGCTCGCTGAGTCGAGCGGAACCAGTCATTTTGAGAGTCTTCAACCCACAACCCGTTCCATTCGGCAACCTCGAAGCCGTCGTAAAATAATTCTACCTGCGGCGGTTCGTTGTCCTGATTTGTCAGACTGATGTCGCCCGGGTTCACATTGTCGTATGTTCCGTCCGCGGAACTGGCCGGGCCGATAAGCACTGCATATGTGACATCGCCGTCATTCAGGGCGTCGTCCTGACCTGTCACAGTGACCGTCTGTGGCTGATTCCAGTTGGCTGAAGTGAAGATCAGTGACGAAGCACTGACTGTTCCCTCACTCGTGTCGCTGGAACTGATCGGGATTGTCACGTTCGCAGTCGGCTGCGAGTTCAGTTGCACCGTAAAGGTGACCGTGCCGCCGCTCTCCATCGTCGTGGATCCAGACAAATTACTGACCGTGATGCCGGCGGTATCATCATCCACATTGGTCAATGCGACATCAGCTGGGTTCAGGCCATTGTAGTTGGTATCGGAAGATGACGTCACGCCCAGGATCACCGAATAACCCATGTCACCGTCGTCCACAGCGTCGTCAATACCCGTGACGGTCACCGTCTGGGCCACATTCCAGTTGACGGGGGTAAACGTCAGTGTCGACGGGCCGACGGTGCCTTCCGTAGTGTCGCTGGAACTGAGCGGAATTGTCACATTCGCTGCAGGCGCAACTTGTAAAACGACAGTGAAAGTTGCCATGCCTCCGGCTTCCGTCGTGGTGGTTCGGGAGAGGTTGGCGACAACTACTCCGGGCACATCATCATCCTGATTCGTCAGGTTAATGTCGGCGGGGTTAAGAGCAATGTAACTGACATCGGACGAATCTGCGGCACCAATGACAATTGTGTAATTCACATCTCCGTCGACAACGCTGTCATCAACACCTGTCACAGTCACAGTCTGTGGTTGGTTCCAGTTGGCTGAAGTGAAGGTCAGTGACGAAGCACTGACTGTTCCCTCACTCGTGTCGCTGGAACTGATCG
>CALFSX010000212.1 GCA_937916515.1 uncultured Planctomycetaceae bacterium
ACCTATGCTGTTCTATTTTGCCTTGCTCGTTAAGTGCGTGGTACCTATGCTGTTCTCGCACGCAATGGCTGCGAATTTATCGGTACCACGCAGCTGTCATCAACAGCGGGTCAGCCACTGTGAAAATAATAAACCCGCGAACTTTTCAGACCGGGGATCCGGGTGGATTGGGATCTGGGGCGGCTGGACTATTTGACTTCCTTTTGGATCTGGCTCTTGGAAGTAGTTCTGAATTCACCCTGCGGCTGCGAGGGTGAATTCAAGAATATCGTCGCTTCTATTTCGCTCGTGTTGCGGCGAATTTTTCTGTTGCGAATTCGCCTACCTTGCGAGTCAACTGCATTTCATCTGCTGTTAATTCGCCCGAATACGTGATCAGCAGGTCGTTGCCCTGGAAGTTCAGTGTTTCTTCGAATGAGACAGACTTCCCTTCCAGTTTCACTTTCGCCAGTTTGCTGTTGAAGGTTTCGCCGTTCAGCTTCATTACGGCTGTGCCGGATGTCTGACTGTCTTTTGTTTCGATCGTGTATTCGTAGTGCTGTTCACCGATTTGAGTATCGATGGTGGCGCTCCATTTTCCAGCCAGCGAATCGCCTGATAGTTTGGCAACGACTGGCTTGTCCTGAAAGACGCTTTGAGCAAACCAGTACAAACTGCTGCTCCAGTGTGCCGGATCATGGCCGTGGCCATCGACGTGCCAGACGTGTTCGATTTCGTTCTTCTTCAGAAACTGATGTGTTCTTTGGCTGATATTGATCAGGCCATCTTTGTTTCCGCAGGAAATCCATAACAGCTTCAGTTTGGCTTTGGCGGCAGCAACATCAGGTATCAGCTCTTCCGGCTTCCTCGTATTCGGAGCGGCTGAGAATGGGCCCACCCATGCGAACGTGTCGAGATTTCCAAGCCCAAAGTTAAACGACTGACCTCCACCCATTGAAAGCCCGGCGATCGCACGTTTTTCGCGGTTGTTGTCGATCGAATACTTCGTTTCCATAAAGGGAATTACATCGTCCAGCAGGTCGCGTTCGAAGACGGCAAAAGCAGGGGCGGATTCAAAGACATTGCCTTCCGAACGATCATTTTTCTGAGCTCGCCCGTTGGGCATAACCACGATCATGGGAACAGCCTTTCCATCCGCGATCAGGTTGTCGAACATCACGTTTGGCGTCGCGAATCGTTGCCATTCTGTTTCATCGCCACCGATGCCATGCAGAAGATAGAGCACTGGATACTTCGTGTCTGAGGAGTATCCCGGTGGCGTATAGACCTGCATTTTGCGAGTTGTGCCGACGGTTTTGGATTCGTACTCCACGGTTTCCAGCTTGCCATGCGGTATTCTTTCGCGTTCCGTCTTGAAGTCTTCCGGAGGAGCGTCGTAAACGGCGACATCATCGGGGCCAAGTTCAATTGGACCGCCAAACCCACCGCCTCGCCGGCCACCACGCGGCTGTTGCGGTCGCTGGGGAGTCGCAGTGGTATCAGCGCCCGCCGCACCCTGAGCCTGGACACGCTGGTCCGATAGAAAAGTAACGAATGTTAACGCAAGCAGCCCGACGGAGGCTTTGAAAATGAATTTCATGATTGGTTCCATTGTTTGAGGAGAGATGGTGATTTTGAGCACAACGTCATTGGCCGATTGGATCGGATTCCACCAGGCTTATAGTGGCCGCGACGGATGAAACGGAATTACATTTGCAGTGACTGCGACAATAGACGGTTATCGCCTGGCGGCTGAATCTGTGAGTCCACTGATCGATGTGAATTCCGAATTCAGTGATTCAGCAACCTGATTCAGCAGCCGCGTCAATACTTCTCCTTCACCGGGTTGCAGTGATTCAAGCATTTGGTGGCGAATCGATTCACCAGCCTTAAATACCTGTTGAAACTTTCGCTTTCCGGTCGCTGTCAGTGCCGCTGTCCGAGCTCGTGAGTCACTGGGATGCGAATCGCGGCGTACCAGGCCCTGTTTTTCCAGCAGCACCAGCATCGCTCGAACAGTACTGGGATCTGACGGCATTCGGCGGGCCAGTTCGCGTTGAGTCAGTGCGTCGCCGCGAGCCAGCGTGGCCAAAAGCACAAACTGGTCAGCAGTGATACCATGTTCCAGAAACCTTTTGTCCGAACGGCGGTGCAGCGCCAGATACGCTGCTCGCAGCGCCATCGGAAGTTCGCTTGTTCCTGACATTGTGGCCTCCTGTTTTCTGTTTAGTGCGTACACGCACGATCTGAAATCGTACACCGGATAGCAACGATTGCAATGATGAAAGGCAGTCTGCATTGTTACGTCGTTGCGCGAAGTCGCGGTCAAGGATAGGTCCGGTGTTCAGTCGGCAAAAATTTTGCTTCGCGATGTCAAAGCGAAAGGTTCTTCGTATATTGCAGTATCCGCAACTCAATCGCTGCTTGTGACAGAAAGGTTAATGACGTGCCCAGGATTCTTGTGCTGTATCATTCGAACTCAGGTAATACTCAACGAATGGCAGAACTTATTGCAGAAGGAGCCGGTCAGTTGGCGGGCACAGACGTGCGGCTGAAAGACATTTCTGAGGCAGATCACACGGATCTGGAATGGTGCGACGGCCTGGCACTGGGGTCTCCCACAAACTATGGCACGGTCAGCTGGCAGATGAAGCAGTGGTGGGATCAGCAGCCGATTGAAAACTGGGGCAAACGGGATGGCAGGATTGGCTGCGTGTTCAGTTCTGCAGGAGCCTGGGGCGGTGGACAGGAATGGACCTGCATGACCTTGATGTCGATTCTGATCAACTATGGCTTTCTGGTCTTCGGGCTGACTGACTATACCGGCGTCAAATTTTCAGCTCACTATGGAGCCATCGCTGCAGGCCCACCAGCGGCTGACCGTGAAATGGATGCCTGCCGTCGTATCGGCCTGCGTCTTTCAGAATGGGCGGCTACCATGATTGAAGGGCGAAAGGATTCGCATCCGCTAAAGCAGACGTACGACAGATTTGCAGATCTGGGCAAGTAATTGCGGTGTCATGCAGCTTAAGTCGACTAAGTCACAAACCTGGATTCAAATTCGGGGGTCTGGATTCAGGGACGTGGATTCGTGGCCAGGCCGCAGAGATTCAAGCTTGGTCTGTGTGAGCGTTGTTTGACGATCTTGTGGAACTGTTCAGGAAGCGGCTTGTTGAGTTCGGTAGGCGAAGCTGAAGATTCCCATGGCGATGGCTACGTTTAGCGAATCGGTTCCATTAAACATTGACACCGTGAGTTTGGATTCGCATTCGTTGGCGATGGCAGGGCTGATGCCGTGTGTTTCGTTGCCGAAAACCAGAACCGTGCGTTCTGGAAACCGGAAGGCCGACAATTCTATTGCGTTTGAATCCAGCACGGTGGCGCAGCAGTGGTGCCCGGATTCTTTCAGTTGTTGCAGTGATTCCGTACCGTTTTTTGTTTCGATAATCGGAAGAAACAATCCGTTGCCCATGGAAACTCGAAGTACTCGCCGAGAAAACGGATCAGCCGTGCCGGGACCCAGCACAACAGCGCTGGCACCAAAGGCGGCAGCGATGCGGATCATCAATCCTACGTTTTGCTGATCAATAATCTGGTCGCCATAAAACACCAGGCTTGGGCCATTGGCTTTGATGACGTCGTTTAGTTGTGGAGCTGGCTTTCGTCGAGCTGCGGCCAGAACTCCATTGTGAAACGAATAACCCAGAAGTACGGAGGCGAGATCTCGATCCATGTGGTAGACCGTCGTGCCGGCTGTGATGCGAGATTCAAAGTTTCGTAGTTTCTGATCTGTTACCAGCAGTGTTTGAACGTCGTAGTCACTGTTCAACAAGCGTTCCACCAGTGTTGTGCCTTCTGCGATCAGCAGATCCAAATATCGGTTCGCGTTGGTCTTTTTCAGGTCGCGAAAAATGTCCAGTCGCGGATCATCCAGGCTTTCAATTCGTACCTTTTCCATCGATATGTCTCTCACAAGGGCTTCGCCCTTGACCCGGTGGCGTGGAACGCGGAATACGTGGAGCGTTTGAATCGCCGAGACGCTCCGTTGTCGCTCTGAAAACTTGGCTTAGTTTGAACAGGTTTGGTTCAATGAGGAAGTCCAGCAAGGGCTTCGCCCTTGACCCGGTGGCGTGGAACGCGGAATACGTGGAGCTTTCGAACCGCCGAGACGCTCCGTTGTCGCTTCGCAAACCTGAATTAATGGAACAGATTTGGCTTAAAAGGAAATTTCATGCACTTGCCGCAATGTCTTTTGGAAATGCGGATTTGAAGCAGGGCGGTGGTTCTGTGTTGCCAGCAGCGATTGCTGTTCTGGTTAAACGCAGGTATTCAATAGTTCAACGGACAGGACGTCGTCGATGGAGATTGGTGTACATTCAACCGTGTTGTCTGTGCCGGCATCTCTGCCGACGATGACCAGTGTGCCGCGAACGGATTTTCGGGAATCAGGATAGCCTTCCAGTATGGAACCATCTTTAATTATTGCCCGGACTGGATGAGTTTCGTGAACGCCCGCGAGTTCCGGGTGCGTCAGGCCGTCAAAGCGTTCCCACGCCCATGTCCACAACGTTGCGTTTAGGTCGACTCGCCCGGCAATGTCCAGCCATTCCACTTCTGCCTGACGCAGTTGTTTCAGAGTCGCCTGGTGGCACCATGGGCGCAGGACTTCTTCAATCCATTTGCGACGTGATGCAGCAAGTTCTTCAAACGATTCAGGCACTTGAGTTTCTGGTGCCTCTGTGGAAGTTGCGGTTTCGTTGAGATTGTGTGACATGACAGGTTCCGAGCGAATATTTCAGTCAACCAGTATTTTGAGTGCATGTTATCTGCTTAGCGTTGCCAGTTCACCGAAACCATCGCGCAAAAAAAGAAACGGTCGATCTGCAATGGGAATGCGGATCGACCGTTTGGAAGACATTTTGCTGCTGAGAGCGTTTCTGATTTATTGAACCTGGCGTTCTGAAAACTTCGAACTGGATTCTGAAGTTTGAGTTCGAGCAGATTGATTTGCTGTTGTTGGATTTGGGTTGGTGGCTGCTGGTCTGCCGGCAATTTGTGGTTGCGGCACGTCGTCTGTGGGGGCCCAGTTGGCAACCGACCATGTTGGGTATTCGTCGGCAACGCTGACCGCCAGGTCCTGCAGAGCTTCCATCAGCTTCTTGGTTGTCAGCTGTTCATTTTTGACAACTCGTTGCAGCACGAAGCGTTTGTTGGACGGGATGTAGGCGAAGAATTTGCCATTGCCGAGTCGATCGTTGGCGGCCAACAAGCGGAGGAGGGCTGTGCGAGGAACTTCGTTGGCGTTGGTTGGAATTTCGTCCAGCCATGCCATCACCCACACAGATTCGCCGTTGCGGCTAAGCACGGACGACATACTGAACTTCCATTCTTCGCCGCGAACGCTTGTTTTAAAGGCGAAGTCGTAGCGTTTGTCGGTCTTCAGTGGTTTAAGGCCGATGGAATTCAGGGCTTCCCCGAGCTGTTGTTCACTGAACGCTCCCGGCGGCAGTGCTCTGTCTTCTTCTTGAGCGAAAGTCGAACTAGCGCTTAGCAGCAGCAACGCAGGTAGGAAAATTTTGCCGATGGTCATCATAAAATGCACTCCTTTGCATCTGTCTTCAAAGACAAGTTTTCGACCTGAAGTGCTGCGGTGACAGTTTTGGCTTTCGCCATCCCATTTTCTGTAACCACGTCTTTTGGCAGACAGCGACACCACGTCGCGACACATCGCCAAATTTGCTGTTGTTGCAAGCCACTAATTGTGAAATAGAGACTCTAGGCAAATCTGGGACCAGGTTTCAAACTCATCAAGTCTGCGCAACAGTTCTTCCGGTTGAGCGAACTCTGCGTTAATCATCGACTTTTCGCGTGGCGTAACTTTCGCCGAGTCCAGTTCGAAAACATGGACAATGCCTAAATGGACTTTTCCAACTTCGGACTCGTCATCGTTAATCAGGCCGACGCACTTTTCTGTCCATTTAGCTTCCAGAAAAACCTCTTCTTCAATCTCACGTTTCATGCCTTCCAGGTAGGGGGAGCCTGCGCCATTCAGGTCCAGAGTTGAAACGTGCCCGCCAACTCCCACAGAACGTTTGGCGTGCAGGCGAGTTTCGCCCTGATCGGTTCCTCGCTGATAGCTGAAGATCTGTCCATTGCTGCAAAAGATGCAGTAGGGAATCAGCTGTTTGAAAGAAGGGTCCGCCTCCATGTCTGGACGAGGCCGATAGCTGGCGTGGATTGGGTCCAGAATTACATTCAGATAGCGATCCATGTCTCCACAGAAGCCCTGAAAGTGTCCGACTTCGTGAAACACGGCTGTGGGAATCACCAGCACTTGTTCGATGGGCGTATTCGTGGTTGATGTATTGGCGGATTCGGTCATGGCTCTTCGATTCTTAACGGAATGTTTTTGTTGTTGGATGGCTGTTTCGTGCTGTGTTCTTAAGGGAATCAGCTGCCATGCATCAGGCTTGTGACCGCTTTGGCGATATCAGGCTGTCTCATCAGTGATTCGCCGACCAGCACGCCTGCGACACCCGCTTCGCGTAGCCGAATGATGTGTTCGTAAGATTTGATGCCGCTTTCGCTGATCAGCATGACGTCTGCTGGCACGTCCTTTATAAGGTTGAAGGTGTGTTCCAGCGATGTGACAAACGTTCGCAGGTCTCGATTGTTGATACCTATCAGTTTGCCGCCGGTGTTCAGAACTCGGGGAAGGTTTTCTGGTTCGTAAAGTTCGATCAGGGTTTCCATTCCCAGCTGGTGAGCGTAGTCGTACAGGTCCTGAAGTTGAGTGTCGTTCAGGCATTCGGCGATCAGCAGAACGCAGTCGGCTCCGGCAACTCGCGCTTCCAGAATCTGGTAGCGGTCGATGATGAATTCTTTTCTCATCACCGGAATGGAAACGACTTGTCGAATCGCTTTCAAATAGTCCAGATGACCTTTGAAGTAATGTTCGTCAGTTAACACACTCAGGCAGTGTGCGCCGGCAGATTCATACGTGACAGCGATTTCTGTGGGAGAGAAGTTTTCGCGAATCAAGCCAGCTGATGGCGACGCTTTTTTCACTTCAGCGATCAGGCCGGGTTGAGTGCCTGCGGCCAGTGCCGTTCGGAAGCAGCGAACTTCTGGAGCGTTCGGAAGTTCAGTTTCCAGCAGGGAAAAAGGCTTTCGCTGCTTTGCAGCGGCAATTTCCTGGCGTTTAGTTTCGATGATCTCGTCAAGAACGGTCGACAATGACCCAACTCCGCGTTGTGATACCTGTTTTACGCGGCACTCGGCCCACAAATGGCCGGCGGCGCGTGTTACGTGAAGTTTTGGATCATATAGCTCATTGATCGGGAAACAACGTAGGTTGAGCGTTCTTAAACAACTGTCCTCTAATTCCTGCAATACGATTCATGATTCCTGCCCAGTTTTTGATCGCTCAGGCGGCTCCCGCAGTGCCTGAGGCTACCGTCGGGCAGTTGATGTCAGCACTTTGTGTTCTGGCGGTGATTGTCGGAAGCCTTTCGATGGGCAGCGTCTGGCTGGCTCGCTGGAAGCAGTGCGGCGTGGCGATTCCTCAGGCAGCTCGCAAGCCCTTGCGAGTGCCGTTGCTGCTGCTTGCATGTGGTTTCTTGATGTCTGGCTTGATGGCGTTGTTGGCAAGTGTTGCGCCAGCTTTGGACGACATGGCTGCGGCTGGCGAGGCCGTTGAGTTGGATTCAGGGGCTGGAGAGTCTTCTGCTGGCGAAGGTGAAACGGCGGATGCAGATCCCGCCATGGAGGTCGCCGCTGACGAAGCTTCGCTGGTTACAGGCGATGAAGTTCAGGAAGCAGACGCTGACGGGCCGGTTGCCGCAAAGAAAAAACCTACCGGCCAGCAGGTCTACAACATGATATTGGGCAATATTCAGTTCAACCTGGTGATTTTCGCGATTTTCGGGATCACGATTTGGATGGGGCAGGATCGGCGCAGTCGGCTAGTTCTGAATGCAGACGACATCGGCTATGAGGTGGCTACTACAGCCTGGGATCAGTCGTTTCAGCGGTTTCCGGATCTGGATAGTCCACCGGAATCAGAGACGCCGAATGTTGGTGAAAACGGTCGGACGGAATACATCGCCGCTGAAGTTGGCGACGCCCAAAACAGCGTGCCGGATCGTACTAATCCATATGCGTCCGCCGGACTGGAATTCAGCAATCGGAACAACGCGAGCGGTGAAGATAGTGGCCAGAAAGTCGACTCGCTGAAAAATCCTGAGCCGTGGGTTTTATCGACGGAACTAAGGTTTGCGTTGGAGACGTTTTTGGTGGCCTATTTCCCAACGACGGCGATTCGCATCCTGATCGTATCACTGTTGCCAGAATCGCCGTCTCACCCGTTTTTGGAGATCATTGAAAACGGTGTCAGTTGGGACATCATCGCGTTGATCTTTTTTATGGCGGTTGTAATTGCTCCACTGGTCGAAGAATTACAGTATCGAGTCGTTCTGTTGGGGGGCATGCAGCAGCGAAATTTGCAACTGGCAGGTTGGATTCTGTCTTCGGTATTGTTTGGGTTGGCTCACGGATTTCCGGACTGCATTGCGTTGCTTCCGCTGGCGTTTGCAATTGGCTATGTCTATTCCCAACGCAGAAGCTATCGCACAGCGGTTTTGGTGCATTTTTTGTTTAATCTGTTCAACATGCTGCTGGCCGGGCTGTCGATGATGTAGTTTCTATTCAGCCGAAAGCCGTCTTGCGTTCGTTTTCAGGCGGTGTGCTTTACGGTGGTGCAGTCAGTTATCGATTGATAATCTTTCCTGGATTTCGGCCGTCAGTTGGATAGGCCGCGACATTTTTTCCTTAAGGCGAATTACGCTGGTGTCTATTTCATTTCCGTCTGTTGATGAGCAGTTAAGCATTCTGCGTCGTGGTGTTGAGAAGATTGTTCCTGAAGAAGAGCTTGCAAAGAAGTTGCAGCACAGTCGCGATACTGGCGTGCCTTTGCGAGTAAAGTACGGAATCGATCCGACTGGAATTGACGTGCATCTGGGGCACACGGTGCCACTGCGAAAGATTCGGCAGTTTCAGGAATTGGGGCATCAGGCCGTCATTATTATTGGCAACGCTACGGCCATGGTGGGTGACCCCAGTGGTCGAGACGAAGCTCGCAGCAAGCGCCTTACTGAAGAACAGGTGGAAGCAAACGCGAAGGACTATCTTGCTCAAGTGGGCAAGGTTGTTGACATGAGCAAGGCAGAAGTTCATCGCAACGGCGATTGGTTCGGCAAAATGGGGCTGACGGAAATTCTGGGCCTGTGCGGTCGTGTGACCGTTGCTCAATTGCTGACTCGCGACGACTTTGCGAAACGTTACAAAGAAGAAAAACCGATCTTTCTGCACGAGTGCATGTATCCCGTGATGCAGGCGTGGGACAGTGTGGAGATTACGTCGGATGTGGAATTGGGTGGCACTGAGCAGCTGTATAGTTTTATGCTGGCCCGCGACCTGCAGGCTCAGGAAGGCCTGAACACTCAAATTGGCATGATGTCGCCCATTCTGGTGGGGCTTGACGGTGTTAAGCGAATGGGGAAAAGTCTGGGCAATTACATCGGAATCAGTGAGGCTCCGTATGAGATGATGAAGAAATTCATGCAGCTGCCCGATGGTCTCATGAAAATGTATTTTGAGCTGCTAACGGACGTGTCGTTGGACGATGTCGAAAAGTTGTTGGCTGGCCATCCCAAAGAAGCCAAAATGACGCTGGCGAAGATCGTGATTGACCAATATCACGACCAACAACAGGGTGTGGAAGCGGCTGAACGCTGGCAAAACGAAATCGGCGGTGGCGGGCTGCCGGCCGATATTCCCGAAGTCGTTTTGGCGGCTTCTGAGCTGGAAGATGGCAGTTTGCCCGCGTTTTTATTGCTGGTGAAGCTGAATTTGCAGACATCCAACGGTGAATCGCGACGCTTGATTAGCCAGGGTGGAGCGAAACTTGGGGAAGAAAAGACAGTGATTACGGATGCGAACCAGAAAATCGCTGTTGAAGACGGTATGCTCGTGTGGGCAGGCAAGAAGAAATTCTGCCGAGTCAAGCTTGCTTGAAATAAGCCACGTGCGTGGCAATTTTTGGCTGCAATCAACCAAGATTCCAGCGTAAAGACGTGAATAGAACCGAGAGATATTAAATGACCATTGGATTCGGAATTGTCGGCACCGGCATGATTTCGCATTTCCATGCGAAGGCGATCGCTGAAATCAGCGGCGCCAAAGTTGTTGCCTGCTGCGACACGGTAGAAGAACGTGCGACAAGCTTTGCCAACGAATACGGTTGCAAGGCATACACCAGCCTTGATGATATGCTGGCAGATGCGGACGTGCATATCGTGAACGTGTGTACTCCCAGTGGAGCGCACCGCGATCTGGCTGTGGCTGCGGCGAATGCTGGCAAACACGTTGTCGTGGAAAAGCCTTTGGAAATCACGCTTGCTCGTTGCGACGACATCATCAACGCCTGTAAAGACAATAACGTGCGTTTGTGCGCGATTTTCCCGTCGCGATTCAGTCCGGTTAATATGGCGTTAAAGCAGGCTGTGGAAGACGGTCGCTTTGGTCGTTTGACGCTGGGTGACACCTATGTGAAGTGGTGGCGAACTCAGGAATATTATGACAGCGGCGGATGGCGCGGCACATGGGGAATGGATGGTGGTGGTGCATACATGAACCAGGCCATTCATCAGGTTGACATGTTGTACTGGTTGATGGGTGATGTGGTCGAAGTGAATGGCATGACCGACACGCTGGCTCACGAACGCATTGAGGTAGAAGACGTTGGGGTTGCGACTTTGCGATTTGCCAATGGTGCGATCGGCGTCATCGAAGCCACGACGAGTGCATGGCCGGGGCTGCTGAAGAAAACGGAAATTCACGGTACTCAGGGCACAGCGGTTGTTGAACAGGACGACATCCTGCGTTGGGAATTCATGAACGAACTCGACAGCGACGCTGCTGTTCGAGAACAGTTCAAGCCAGGATCGTCCAACACCGGCGGTGCGGCTGATCCCAAGGCGATTTCGTTTGTTGGTCATCGAGATCAGTTGCAGGATTTCGTCGAGTCGATTCAGGAAAATCGAGACGCTCGCGTTGACGGCATTGATGGTCGTAAAAGTGTGGAAATTATCCTGGCCATCTATCAGGCAGCCTGGACAAAGCAGACTGTCACCTTGCCTCTTCCCTGTGACCCGGTTCGCCCGTCGTAAGCAGCAGTCATGACAGTTATTATCGCAATTGAAGGAATCGACGGAGCAGGGAAGGGAACCCAGTCACGCCAGTTGGTCGAACGCCTGCAGGCTGCAGGTATTACGGCTGCCGGTTTGCAGTTTCCCCGCTATTCTGAAACGACCTTCGGGGGCGTGATCGGCGACTTTCTGAACGGAAGGTTCGGCGATCTGGATTCCGTGCATCCGTTGCTGGCGTCGGTGCTGTATGCGGGCGATCGCTTTGAATCAAAACAGGTGCTGCAACAGGCAATCGACCAGCACGACGTGGTTGTGCTGGATCGATTTACTGGTTCCAACCTGGCTCACCAATGTGCCAAGCTGGACGGTGACGAGCGAACTGAACTGATGACCTGGATTGATCATGTTGAGCACGTCGTGTTCGGCTTGCCTCGACCGGACATGAACGTACTGATTGATATCAGTTCCAACTGGAGTCGTGAACTGGTCGGCCGCAAGGGTGCGCGCGACTACACAGAAAGCGAAGCAGATATTCAGGAATCGAATCTGCCGTACCTGGAACGTGTGCGAGCCTGCTACCTGACAATTGCGGCACGACGTGATGATTGGTGTTTGGTGGAAAGCCTTGATGAAAACGGCGAGCTACGAACCATCAGTGATATCAATAAAGAAATTTTTGAACTGATCAGGCCGCTTGCTGGTCTTCCTGAGAGTCCGATTCAGGCGTAGCTTCATCGGCCAGTTCATCACTGTCGCTGGTAGCGCCTGCAACTGTTGAATCAGTTTCTTGTGTGGGATCGGGTTTTCGTCCGATCGTGTCGTAGTCGGGTAGTTCCTGAATGCTTCCGATTCCGAACATGTCAAGAAACGCTCGAGTTGTAATGTACAGGAATGGTCGGCCAAGCGAATCTTCTTCGCCGCCGACTTTCACAAGGCCACGATCAACCAGCTGACGAATCATTTCGCTGGCTTGAACTCCCCGAATCGCTTCCACGCCGACTCGAGTGATGGGTTGCTGGTAAGCGATGATTGTGAGCGTTTCCATGGCCGATTGAGACAGCTTCATCTGAGACTGTCGGTGATGCAGCCGGTCCAGCCAGTTAACCAGTTTGGGCCGCGTCATCAGCAAGTAACCAGTTGCCGTTTTTTCAATTCGAAACGCCGACTGAGTCAGGTCGTAGCTGGTGTTAAGCAGCTCAACCATTTGTTTGGCTTCTTTGCCATCGATAATTCCAGCCAGCAGTGCGAGCTTGCGGCTGGGAACAGCGCCTTTGGAAATTAGCAGCACTGCTTCCAGACGAGCCATCCTGTCTGATCGAATGAGCTGACCGTCGGCTTTCAGAACTGATGTGTCTACGATCGTTTTCAGTCGGAACAGTGGTCCGTTGCGATAGATGGACTTTTGCAGTTCCGACTGTGCGTTTGCTACCCGACGCAGTTCATGGGTGTCGCCAGAACCGTTGTGTGTCAGAGATCGTGAGTTTGAGATACTGGCGTACATGCCCGCAGTTCTTTGAGCGATTATCAATTCGGCCAGTTTCAGTCTGGTCCGTGTAAGTCTGGTTTATTGGTTTTGGTTGGCCAGCCATGACTTTACCTGCACAACGACGTCTGTTGCGGCGGCGGCACGAGTTGATCCGATGGCTTCAAAACGATAGCTGATAATTCCCTGTCCAGGCTGGAAGAATGCAACGAAACCAAACGAACGGCCGTCGCCGGGGGAAAACCAAAGTGTCCGAGTCACCCCCAGCTGTCGCAGAACGGCCAGCAGGTGGTCGGTATCCGCATCGTTGCCAGGCTCAGGAGACCGATTCGAAAAAGCGGATGATGGATTTCCGTTGTTGGAGGCATAGCTGGCACGCGGAGCGATCGAGCTGCCACCAGAATTGAATCCGTCGGAGGCTTCTGCCAGCAAGGCATTTTCCAGTCCCGGAAAATCATCTTCAGCGCCGAATTCTTCTGCAGAACCGAGTTCTGCACCGAATTCGCCGGAGGCAAACTGATCCGGGGGAAAACCGCCAGCGTCTGGTTGTTGGTCCGTGGCGTCCTTCTGAGAGGCTGCGGAAAGCAGACTGCTTAGAAAGTTGCCCTTGGAGTCAACTGGTTTCAGCATGGCGATGGCTGGCACAATAATCAGTGGCAGCATCATGATAAATGTTGTTAGCGGCCCGCCGCGTGAGGATTCCATTCCAGTTTCCACATCTGTGATAAGGAGTTCCTTCTCCAGTAATTCTGTCGTCGTCGGCTGGTTATCAATGCGTCATTCGACATTGTGTGGCGTCGAAATTTGAGGCGTGATCTAACCAATCGGGTGGCAGATATTGCCGAAGTTTAGTTCCAATGCAAGAATGCCACAATCGCAGTTTACGAGACCCTACTTTCTGGACAGCAGTAGGAAAGACAAGTGCCAATTCCTTGCGAATGCTTCAAGAATGCTGCTGATTCAGGCAGATGAAGTCATAGAATAGGCCTCGATGAGTCGTTTTTGTTGGCCTCGTCCCGGCTATAATCAGGAGTTCCGTGAGATTCAGGCGGAAAAATTCGACCGCAATGTCTCCCCGGAGAAAAAAAATATGCGATATCTCAATACAACCAAGTCTGTTTTGGCTCTATTGACACTTGGTGTCTGCCTGCCTGTTTCCAGCTTAGCCGATGAGCCATCTACGGCTGAAGAGCATCCGCTGAGACCTGCGATCAGGTATGCAAAAGCCTGCCTTGAAAAGGTGGAAGCGTTGCCTGGCTATGAAGCGACGTTCTATAAGAAAGAGGTCGTTGGCAAGGCTGTGATTTCGCAACAGATGAAAATCAAAGTGCGTCATGAACCATTCAGCGTTTACTTGTACTTTCAAACGCCCCATGAAGGCCGCGAAGTTATCTACGTTGATGGTGCCAATAACGGAAAACTGCTGGCTCACGAAGCTGGTTTGTTCAGTATTGCCGGCACGATGGAACTGATGCCGACTGATCCAATGGTCATGGGCGAAAATCGCTATCCTATTACAATGGCAGGAATCGCCAACGCCGTAAAAGTGATCATCGATCGATGGGAAGAAGAAACCAAGTATGGCGAAATTGATGTCAAGTATTTTCCAGAAGCCAAGCTTGGATCTCTCACTTGTCGAGTTGTGGAAGCAACTCACCCCGTGCCTCGGCGTCAGTTTGACAGCCATAAAATTCGAATGTGGGTTGATACCAAGTCTGGATTGCCGGTTCGTATGCAGAAGTTCGGCTTTCCTCGAAAAGCTGGCGGCGAGCCTCCAATTATCGAAGATTACACATTCACTGACATCAAGACTGACACTCGTCTGACAGATGCAGATTTCGATCGCAACAATTCCAAGTACAGCTTTTGATTTACGAACGACAACGCATCAATTCATTTCTAATGTTTTTGTTTAGTGCCCTGTATTGTCGCTTTGCAAATAAGGCCCCGTCCTTAACGGGCTGTCTTCAAAATCAAGTCAAAGGTCGAGGCGTTGCGTCTCGGCCTTTTTCTATTGAATCCATTTGCTTTCGTTTCTGTTGTTGTTCAGCGTTACACTGAGCCGGGTGGTTTTCGTCGAATATTGTCAGGCATTCGATTTTAAGTTGAGAATTTAAAAATGCAGGTTGAATCGACTCCTTCTGTTGTGCGTGAAATTGTAAGAACAGCTCGGCGCGATCGTGCTGTTGTGGGTGTGGTGCCAACCATGGGGGCTTTGCACGCAGGGCATGTGAGCCTGATTGAACGTGCCAGAACTGAGTGTGATTTTGTTGTGGCGACGATCTTTGTAAATCCGACGCAGTTTGGCCCGAATGAAGATTTTTCTAAGTATCCGCGAACGATGGAGCAGGATCTGGAGATGTGTAAGAACGCTGACGCTGATCTTGTATTTACTCCTGACACATCTCAAATGTACACGGCCGACGCAGAAACCGTGGTTAAGGTGACTCAATTGACATCGCGTCTGGAAGGCGCTGTTCGGCCAACTCATTTCGATGGTGTGACGACTGTTGTTGCCAAGCTCTTCAATATCACCGATCCCGATAAAGCATTTTTCGGGCAGAAGGATTTTCAGCAGCAACTTGTGATTCGCAGAATGGTGGCGGATCTGGACTGGGGCATCGAAATCGTGACATGCCCGATTGTTCGGGAAGCTGATGGTTTGGCCATGAGCAGCCGGAATCGCTATCTGTCCGCAGAAGAACGTCAACGTTCTCTTGTGCTAAGCCAATCGCTGCAACTGGGCAAAAAGCTGGCATTGGAAACTGCCGCCACACCAGCGGAAATTGAGCGCCAAATGCAGGATTTGATTTTGGCGACGGATGGCGTTGTGCTGGACTATGCCGTGGTTTTGTCTGCAGATTCACTGCTTCCGCTGCAGAATCGTCCGGATTCCGCAGTCGCTTTGGTGGCAGCGCGGTTGGGGGCGACACGCCTAATCGACAACCAGATTCTGCAATTTCGCTGATTGGACAAGATTCGCTATATTGCCGCGAAGGGTCTGGCAGGGGGCGAGGCGAATACGTGGGCGATTGGCGTCTGCGATTTGTTTTCGTTGTTGTCGGGCGTCGCCGTCAACCATCGAATCTGAGAACTCGCTATGCGAAAAGTGCTTCTCCGCATTGTCTTTGATCAACTCTGGCACTTTCAGTCTGTCGGAAATGAACTGCTGATTGGTTTCGGTTGGGCGATCGCTTTATGGCTGGTGATTGCCGCCGTTGCGTTGGGCGTTATGTGGAAGGTGACGCGAGATTCCAAACAGGTGTTTTCGTCGTTGCTGTTCTGGTCCATTATTCCCACTGCGATCGCGATGATTCCGGTTCTGGGGCTACCTCTGGCGCATGATGGCATCCCCGTTTTTGGCTACGGTTTTATGATGTTCGTGGGATTTTCGACGGGCACATTTCTGGCAAGCCGTCGAGCTCAAACCGTGGGGATGAATCCCGATGTTATTTGGGATCTGATGATGTGGCTGCTGATTCCTGGAATTATCGGCGCGAGAATCGTGTACCTGCTGCAGAATTGGAATCGGGTGTTGGGAGGAAAGCAGGGGCTGGCGTTTGTTAAAAGCGTGGTCGCTTTGTGGGACGGAGGCATCGTGTTCTACGGTTGCATTATTGGAGGCGTCGCAGGTTTGCTGGTGTTTTGTCGCCGCAACAAAATTCGACCGCTGCAATTGCTGGATGTGATCATGCCGTCTCTGTTTGTGGGGCTGGGCTTCGGAAGGATTGGCTGCTTTCTTTACGGTTGTTGTTTTGGAGCACCGTGTGAATTGCCGTGGGCGGTACAGTTTCCGTCGGATAGCATGACCTATCAAGTGTTGTCCGAACGTGGTCTGCAGTTTCTTTCGGCCGATCAGCAGTTAACGATTCCCCTGCATCCGACTCAGATCTATAGCTCTATTCTGGCGTTCGCGTTGGGAGGGCTGCTTAGCTGGTATTTTCGTCGTCGCCCATTCGAAGGTGCTGTGCTGGCGCTGGGGTGGATTATTTATCCGATCAACCGGTTTGTCCTGGAGATTATTCGAGACGATGAACCTGGTCGCCTTGGAACTGCGTTTACTTTTTCACAGCTAATGAGCATTGGGTTGTTTATTTCCGGATGCGTGCTGATGTTTGTGCTGCAGAAAAAGCATTCAGCCGCGAAGCCAGTAACAGAGCCGGGGAAGCCATGAAGTAGCGGCTTGATTGAGCTATCGATGGCAATTCGGTGAAATGCTGCAAGAATATTCCCGCATCGGGGTACTTAATGTAGTTTTTGATCACTTCTGTTGGGCCGAAGCATCGTTGGATTCAATATCAGACAATCAGTTGATCCAGCAAACCATTGCCGGGAATACTAGCGCCTTTGGTGCGTTGATTGAAAGATATCAGGACCGTCTGGTACATAGTCTTGAGCACGCGATTGGCTCTCGAGAAGATGCTTTAGATGCCGCTCAACAGGCCTTTGTTTCTGCGTGGAAGAATCTGGCTTCGTTTCGGCAGGATGCTGCATTCTATTCGTGGCTGTACCGCGTGGCCTTGAATGCAGCGATCAGCAATAAACGCAGACAGCGAGTGCCAACCACGTCGTTGGAAAATTATGTGGCAGCATCCGGCGTTGTGCCTCACGATAAGAATTCTGATGCCGATCCGGAACGTCAGTTGGCCAGTGACGAACACGTTTGTTTGGTGCGTGAAGCACTGCTGCAGCTAGCCAAAGAATTTCGCCAGCCGCTGGTGTTGAAGGAAATGGATGGCTTTTCTTATGAAGAAATTGCGTCTATTCTGGATATTCCAATCGGCACCGTTCGCAGCCGAATTTTCCGAGCTCGCAAGGAACTCACCGAACGTTTGCAAAGACTGTTCGGAGAGTAAACTTTGTCCGGCTGCCAGCAGCGTTTTTTTTCGTAGGCAACATTCTGAGAAAAAAGGCTGGCCCAACTATCGCGAAGCGACATGAACGAATGGGGCCATTCAATTCGTGATCTTTGCTGGGACAGGGCAGGTTTCTATTTGGCCGAACCTGCGACCCACGGATTCCAGGAACAATAGTACATAGCTTTAGGCACACTGGCGTCCAGGATTTGCTCCATCACTGACGTTGTCGATTCTGTTTTGGCTCCCAGCAGCATGTCGAAGAGTCCCGGAGCCACAGAATATTCAACGGTTTCATAATCTGTCAGGCTCAGAGATTTTGCCAATGCGGCCAGAGCGTCTTCTTCATAGCCGATTTCATCAACCAGGCCGCTTTTCACGGCCTGATTGGCTGTGTAGATTTGGCCCGTTGCAAGTTCTCTCACCTGTTCTTCGTTCAGCTTTGGTCGGTTCTGTTCTATGACGCCCACAAAACGTACGAATGAATCGTCCAGGATTGCTTTCCAGACTTCCTGTTCGCGTTCTGTGAGATCGCGAAATGGGTTAAGAGAATCTTTCAGTGGTCCTGTGACCAACGGCTCGACAGTGACCCCGATTTTGTTTGCCAGTTCCGACGCGTTGTAGCGAGGCACAATCACGCCGATTGAACCGGTCCACGTTGTCGGTTCTGCGAAGATGCGTCCTGAATTGCCGCTGGCCATCGCGATATAGTAGCCGCCAGATGCTGCCAGGCGTTTCATGGCGACGTAGACAGGTTTCTTGTCTGACAGCTTCTTCAGTTCGTAATACAGTTGGTGACTGTCAGCAACCAGGCCTCCGGGACTGTCGATTGCCAACAGAACTCCTTTGATTGTGTCGTCGTCAATGGCATGTTTGATTTGTTTTAACCAGCGTTCAGTGTAGGGCGGCATGATTGTGCCCGAAAAGTTGATGACCGCCAGTTTGGAAGTCGCTTTCCTGTTTCCGGAATGGTGAACCTGGTTGATGCCGTTGGCAGGGCCCGTGGATTCGGCTGCCTTGCTTAGAAGAAATACGACGTTCATCAAAATGGACGCGGACAGGACGGTGACCAACAGTCGCTTTCCTGTCGACTTCCAGGTTGAGTCGCTCGCTTCTACTCGAATTACGACTGAGTTGGCTGTTACCGTAGTGGATTCACCCGGTGACATGGAATGCTCTTGGGGCATGTCTGCATTTTCCGATTCAAAAATCGATCTAAGGGTTGTTGCGGCGGCGATTGTCGTCAATTGCGATGCGATTGTGAAGACAGGCAGTCTGAGTTGAGTTTCTTTGTCACATAGAATGTCGCGTTGGTAGTCATGTTATCTATCGCAAGGCCGCAGAAACTGACTTTCCGGAACAATAGACTCATTCCGACCAGTCGATAGACCTGAATAGGTCGTGCCAGGCGGTGACTTCTCAGCGTGTGCGTGAGTGAGCCCGTCCAGCCGAATCTGCCGACTTTCAGAGAAAAATTTACGCACCAGTGGTGCCGACAGACTTCAGCAAAACGAGCTCTGAGCGGAAAACAGGAAAGCGGACCATGAGTAAGCGAACTGGCATTCAACAATTTGTGTTCTCAGCGGCTTTTGTCGCTTCGCCATTGTTTGCCGCAAATATTGGCTTCATAGAGGCATCGGATCAGCCTGTTCTGAGGCCTGCCACTGCTGAGCAGTTGCGGCCCATTCCAGACAACCGGCCGTCGTCTGTTGTGCCGGTTGCGGTAACAGGCGACTCGAAGGCTGGTGCTGAGACTTCAACAGTTGACGCAGAGCTTCAGCGAATTTTTCAGCAAAACGGGCACCCCATGCCTGAAGCGGTGGTGTCGCAGATTTCGGTCGCGCAAGTGCCAGAGGCTGCCAACACTGGAATTGAGTTGGTTCAGCACACTCAACCAAATGCACAATCGGAAATCGGTCGCAAGTCGAATCGGAAAGACGACTCCGGTAAGAAGCCGGGAATATTCAAACGGTTCTTCGGGACGTTTTCTGGTCAGGAAGTCGAAGAGGTAAGGCCCGTTGGCGAACCAGCACCACCGATTCCAAGCCCCCCGCCGATTGTTTATCAGACACAACAGGATCTGAACAAAGCGAAAAGCACCGGCGGACTTAATGACCGCGCTGCTGGCAATGCTCAGTTCTTTCCAAGCGTCGCCAGAACAGACTCCAACAGTTACGGAAAGGCGTCCACAAAGTCTGACAGCTTTATTAATCCGTTTACGTCGCAAGTCGGCATGCGGGAAAATGAAGTTCTGCTTGACCTGGATTCGCTGATTGAAGATGAAATTGAAGTCGCTGAAACAAAGCAACGTTCGGCGACAACACCTCAATTGGCTGATGCAAAAGTGGAGGAAGTGCCCGTTAGAAGCACGTCAGCGAATACGCTGGTGAAGTCGGTCAGCAGTTCTGTCGTTACCGAACAGCAAACTGACGCGGGACCGTACACTGGTTTTCGTCTGGATACCCCAAAACACACTTACGGAAATTCTGCTACTGTTGCTGCAACCGTTGTCGATGTGGTGAACGAAACAGTTGAAGTGGAGAGTGCTGCACAGCCCGTAATTCAGCTTCCTGTTGTGAGCGAAGCGAATAAGGTTGATCGGGAAGAATCTGATTTCGATGAAATTCCACTTCTGGATGAACCAGAGATGCAACTTCCAGTTGCGGAGTCTCAGGCAGAGGAAGAAGTTCCGCTGCTGGATGTCACTCAGCAGGAAAACACGATTCAGACTGCCGTTGCAGAACCACTGGTGAAAATTCCCGATCCAGTCGCCGAGCCAGCACCAACGACTACTCTAAATGTTGAACAACCGGCGATTCCTGATCCGCAGCGTCTAAAATCATTGGAAGCGAGAGCTCAGAGAGATCAGCAGCTTTATCGAATTATGGCTCGTACGGGGCAGAAGGGATTCAAAGGTTTTTGCCCGGTTGAACTTCGCGACAATCGACAACTGATCGATAGTCGACAGCAGTATAAAGCGAAATTTGGTCTGCAAACGTACTACTTCAGCTCACCAGAAGCGAAGTCTGCATTTGATGCCAATCCGGCAAGATACGCCCCTGCCGCTGGCGGAAGCGATGTGGTATTGCTTGTGAACACGGGTGAAGAAGAGGCGGGAGCGTTGGACTTCACACTGTGGTACAGAGATCGCCTGTACATGTTCCGCTCTCGCGAAACGCTCGACATCTTTTCTCGCGACCCATTGCGGTATGCGAACCAGTATTGAGTTTCGCCAACCGAAAATTTCAGAGCCGTTGTCAGCTTTTGCTGCCAACGGCTTTTTTATGCGCAGTGATTGATTGCGGAAACCAGGGGGCTGGGCAGATGCGTGCAGCGCGATTTTGCTGAGCCGCGTGTGGATTGAGGCCTGATGATTGGTTTTCTGAGGTCGGTGTCGAAAACTGCTGTTTCAGCATCGACGTTTGAAAGAATCTTCTGCCGGTTCGATTGCAGTTTCTACATTTCGCGTTGCGTACAGCTGCAGAAAGTGCCGAAGTTGGTGAGTAACTTTTTCAAAATCCGGGGTTCGTGGATTGTTCTGAAGTTTTTATTGAAGAACTGGCAAACAGTTTTCGGTTTTTGGGACAAAACCGTGTTGACATAAAAAGTCGATTCAAGATATCAATCGGCCTCTCAAGCCGAACTCGCTTTTGAGTTCAACTTACCTATCTCATTCCCTTCCTTTCCCGTCCGGGAAATCCAGCTCGACGGATTCTTATCTCAAGGGTCCAGCGGAATCACATTCGATGTTCTATTGCTTGTGGCCTGCAGTCGTGTTTGCGTTCTCTCAATCCTGCCTCTCTCTTTTCGACCCGCTCACAAGTTGAGGACATCATGAACGAGTACCCCTCTGGCGCTCATCATGGGCCACAAATTCTGCAGTTTCCTGGTGCAAGGATGCAACCAGTAAACCCAGTGGCTCCAGAAACTTCTTTCCAGACACCCGTTGAAACAGCTCCTGCTCCTCAGGCAGTGCTTGTGTTTTCACCGCGACCTGGAGCTCGCCAACTGCTTGCCGACGATGTTCGCAAGCGAGGAATGTCGGTTTGCGAAACTGACAGCCCTGATGCAATGTTGTTTCACTTAAGCCGTCAGGAATTTCAGATCTGCATCATCGACGATGCAGATCAGGTTTCACGACTTCAGGAAGTCAACGCAGCCATCAAGAATCATTCACGAGCCGCTCAGGTTTTGTGTCTGGTTTCTGAAGACTCTCGATGGGGCCGCGAAACGGTTCCAACGTTCGAGTGCGAAGTTATTGAACGACCATTTTCAGCCACACGATTTGGTGCGGCATTGATGACGGCCATTCAGAAGAATGACCTGATTCGCGAAAACGAAAACCTGAAGCGTCAGTTGCTTAACCGCAATCTGATGGACCTGGTTGGTAGTACGCCAGCCATGCAGGCTTTGCGAGAAAGTATCCGCATTGCTGCAGACGACGACCGAACTGTTTTGGTTCGAGGTGAGTCGGGCAGTGGGACAACATTGATTGCAGAAGGTCTGCACCGTTGCAGTCGACGAGCTGAAAAGCCGTTTCTGCGAATTGACTGCAGTCTGCACTCGGTGGAAACTCTGGAACATCAGCTTTACGGGGATAATACTCCAGACGGTTTTCCTGGCTATCTAAAGATGGCCAGCGGCGGTTCCATTCTTTTGGACAACGTCGAAACCGTTGCTTTGCCGTTTCAAAAACGACTTTCGCAGCTGCTTGAACAGCGAGCGACGTCGATTCTGAATGGAACACAGGATTCGCCAAACATTCGGTTTATTGCGGCAACGCATTCAGACCTGAATCGACTGGCGATGGAAGGACGATTCCGCGATGACCTGCTGCAACACCTCAGCGGCATTACATTGCAGTCTCCACCGCTGCGAGTTCGTCACAATGACATTCCACTGCTTGTGGAGCACTTCATTGGCGAAATTTCACTCAAGGAAGGACGACCTCCACGTGAGGTGAGCACGGATGCTCTTCAACTTCTTGAGACTCATACGTGGCCGGGCAATGTTCGCGAATTGCAGAACATTATTGAACGTGCCTGCACTATCGAAGTGGGTGGAAGCATTACCGCCGACAGCATTCGATCGTGGCTGCAGAACGAATGTGATGAGGACGCCAACGTCGAATCCGTTGGCATGACGCTTCGGGAAATGGAGCGAAAGCTGATTGAGTCCACGTTTGCACGCTGCAACGGCAATCGAGAACGAACGGCTCAGATCCTGAAAATCGGCCTTCGAACTCTGTCCGGCAAGCTAAGAGAATACGGCTACCCTCCTCGTGGCGGCCCAGGTTCAAATCTGAAGATCCATGCACCGTCTGTTGAGCGTCGAGCCGCTTGATCAGCGTGTTTGGTAAAACTAAAGCAGGGCAGGGCGAGTTCTCACAGGGGACTCGCCCTTCCTGCGTTTAGTGTTCTTAAACTAGAATTGTCGCTGCCGTCGAATACGTTGTTTGACGGTTGCAAAATGGTTTTTGTGGAACCCCGACGATTGGTCTGGGTTGTTGTGCCATGTTTCAGGCCCTATCCAGAAGCGTTAAGCAGTTTCTGACAGCCCTTGTGCTGTTGCTGCTTGCTGTTGTGGGGCTGGAGTTATTGCTGCAGATTAAGACGGAGGCTCCTGTTTCGACTGTCAGCAGCCGTGCTAAGTTGCAGTGGCAACCATTGCTGGCTCCGTCCGCTGTCACACATCACGAAATGCGGCGACTGTATAAGCAACAGGATTCTGGCACCGGGTTGACGATTTCCACCAATAGCCTTGGGCTGCGAGGCGACCAGCCAGCTATTCCGAAGCCCGCTGATGTCTTCCGCGTGCTTGTGCTGGGCGATGACACTGTTCTTGGTGCAGAGCTGCCCACCGAAGAAACCGTTTCCGCGAGGCTTCAAACCTTCCTGCAGTCCGCGACGCAGCGTCAGGTGGAAGTGCTGAATGCTGGCGTGCCTGGATTTAGCCCATTGTTGTCGTGGCTGCAGTTTCAGCACGAACTGAAAAAACTGAAACCGGATCTTGTCGTTCTACATTTCGATATGACGGACGTTGCGGATGATTCAGCGTATCGAAGTATGCTGCGAGATTCCGGCACTGATCAGATTTGCTCCAACCCGCTCTTGTTTCCGGATAGGCATGCTGGCAACCCTTTGATTCGGCTGATGAGAAATTCCTCACTTTGTCAGCTTTTTAAGTCGAATGCCGGAGCCTTAACCGGTGAACGAAGCCAGGCAATGTCGTCTGCATTGTTTGAACGTTACGAATGGACGGCGGCAGCAAACACGGACCTTCGCTTGTTAATTCAGCATGCTCTGTCACCGTTAACGCAGTTTCAGCGTGATTCCCAAATCGAAGGCTATCGATTGATTGTCACGACTTCGCCGGTACCCTGGCAGGTTGCATCGGGAGAATCGTTTCCCGGATTGTCTGAGCAGATTTCTGCGACGGCTGTCTGGCCGGAGACGGAAGATTTGCCTTATCAAATTTTACAGGCCGCCTGTGACAAAGACGGAATTCCTTTTTGTAATTCCACTGATGCATTTCGAGGATTTAGTCAGCCGGAAAAGTTGTTTCTTGGTGACAGCCCGGAATTGTCCAAATATGGCGCCCTGCTTTACGCCCGAGAAATAGCATCTATGCTTCTTAAGACGCCTGATATTGCAGGGCTGACATCTGGCGGGCCGGCTGCATTTTGAACGAACAACAACGCTTACCGATGTGGCGACCGTTGGATCTGAGACTTATCTGTCTACGATATATTGAATTCGGGCGAGTTCCGTTGGAACACGCCTGATGGCAGTTTGATGAAAACTTTACTTCCAGTTTTTTAAAGCGAATCTCATGAGTTCCTATGAGTCTGCGTGTCATTACTTTGAAAATGCCGCAACGGTGATGGATCTGTCACCAAACATGAAGAAACTGCTGCTGACGCCTGAACGAGAAGTAAAGGTTCAGGTGGCCATGAAAATGGACAACGGCGAGATCGCTACGTTTGTTGGTTATCGGATGCAGCACAATAGTGCTCGCGGGCCAATGAAAGGCGGACTACGTTTTCATCCTGAAGTTGATGCACAGGAAGTTCTGGCGCTGGCATCGTTGATGACCTGGAAGACTGCCGTTGTTGATATTCCTTATGGCGGCGCGAAGGGGGGGATTACTGTTGCGCCGAAGTCTTTGAGTCCCAACGAACTTGAACTGATGACTCGCAAGTTTGTCGATGAGCTACAGGACGTGATTGGTCCGGATAAAGATATTCCAGCGCCGGACATGGGCACAAACGCTCAGGTGATGGCGTGGATTGTGAACCAATTTGAAAAATACCACGGCTTCAACCCAGCTTGCGTAACGGGGAAGCCACTGGAACTGCACGGTGCCGACGGACGCGAAGAAGCAACCGGACGTGGAGTGGGATTACTAACGGCCGCGATGCTTGAAAAATTCGGCCGGTCGTTAAAGGGGACAACCGTTGCAATTCAGGGATTTGGCAACGTTGGGTCATTTGCCGCCGAATACGTTCATGCTCAGGGAGCAAAGGTGGTCGCCATTTCCGACATAAGTGGAGGTAAATATTCGGCTGAAGGAATCGATATTTCTGCAGCGTTGAATTACGTTTGTGATCATCGTTCCCTGGACGGGTTTCCATCAGAAAAACAAATCAGCAATGAAGAGCTGCTGACATTGGATGTGGACGTGCTGATTCCTGCGGCGCTGGGTGGGGTTCTTACTCACGAAA
The DNA here is from genome assembly GCA_937916515.1 of uncultured Planctomycetaceae bacterium. GTDB lineage: Bacteria > Planctomycetota > Planctomycetia > Planctomycetales > Planctomycetaceae > Fuerstiella. The sequence goes on from CALFSX010000212.1 coordinate 25,249, forward strand.
ACGCAGGTGAAGTACGAGCTCGCTATGTGGTGGAAGCCGCCAATGGCCCCATTACTCCAGATGCAGACAGAATCCTGCAGTCAAAGGAAATTGTTGTGTTGCCAGATATTCTGGCAAACGCAGGCGGCGTGACGGTTAGCTATTTTGAATGGGTGCAGAATCGACAGTACTTCAAGTGGGATATTGAACGAACGCGAACTGAGCTTGCGAAGACTCTGACTGCAAGCTTTGAGAAGATGTGGGATCTTGCCACAGAAAAACGAATACCTCTAAGAACGGCGGCCTATCTTATGGGTATCGGTCGAGTTGGCAGAGCAACGGTTCTGGCTGGAATTTAAGTCCACGCGATCGCAGTTTTTGACCAGTTTCGCATCGGATTTGGAGCAATCAAAATGAATATGCTAATCAATGATTTGACCACCCTGCAGATTTTTCAGGGCATAAACAACGAAGATGCGGACCTGATTTGCCAGTCGTTGAAGACTTCGCATTTTACGGCGGGCCAGTCGATTCTGAATGAAGGTGAGTGCATTCAGACGCTTTGGATTATTCTAAGAGGCGAATGTATTGTGAGTCGTTCCAGTGAAGCCAGCGAATCTCATGTATTGGCAACGTTAAAGGCAGGTGACGTGTTCGGAGAAATGTCGTTTGTCAGAACTGCGCCTCATTCCGCGTCAATTAAATCGATTGGTGATGTGACAGCGTGCTGCTATGACCGCAATGATTTTCTAAACCTGCTAAAGGAACGCCCGGAAGCTGCCTGGCGAGTGACATCGAATATAGCCGCTGTTTTGGCGGAGCGACTTCGCCGGATGGATACATGGGTTTGCGATCTGGTTGACCGCCCCAACGCCATGGAACACCGCGACGAATGGCAGAGCTTTCGGTCGGCCGTTTACACCAACTGGACGTTCTAGTTTTGCCTCTTCTAAACGAATTGTTCTGAACGCCCGTGTCGAAAAGTTAAACGTTCTGGCGGGTGGCCAGGCGAGCGTTCGCGAAGTCGTCTACGGAAATGTGAATTCGTAGTTCCTGACTTATCGCTTGTTTCTTTCTGTGCTGCCGCGAAAAGGAATTTCGCGTAATTCCGGCGTGAATTACGAAACCACAAATTTGCTGCCGAACGCTCGGCTTATACTGTGGGTCAGTCCTTTCGACCATTTTTTTTTTGCCATCAATGACGCAGCCAGCTGTATCGGAAGGCGTGCCGTCCACGGGGTATGTTCGGGCGGCGAAACAGATAACAAGACAAAGATAAAGCATGCTCGATTTAGCTCAATACGCCAAAGATGTCGCTCAGAATGCTCGGCAGGCGTCAACTTCGCTGGCCACCATCACTGGCGACCAAAAACTGAACTGGCTGCGGATTTGTGCACAGCAGTTGGTGTCGCGGACAAGCGAAATTGTCGAACAGAACTCCATAGACATCGCCGCAGGGGAAGCGAAACAACTGAGTTCAGCCATGCTGGACCGACTGCGGTTAACTCCCGAACGTATTCAATCGCTGGCCAATTCCATTGTTGAAGTTGGCCAATTGGCGGATCCTGTGGGCGAGATTATCGAAAGCTGCAAACGCCCGAATGGTTTGTTGATAACAAAGGTTCGTGTCCCACTGGGTGTTGTGTTCTTTATTTACGAATCGCGGCCCAACGTTACGGTCGACGCGGCCGCTTTGTGCGTGAAAAGCGGCAACGCTGTGATTTTGCGAGGCGGAAGCGAGGCGTTTCACAGCAATACCATTTTGTACGATGTGTTGAAGCAAAGCCTAAATGAAGCTGGGCTGCCGGAAAACGCCGTGCAACTGGTGGAGACAACCGACCGGGCAGCTGTGGGCGAATTCCTTAAGCGAGGCGACTTGATCGATGTGACGATACCTCGCGGTGGTCGATCGCTGATCGAACGTGTCAGCCGTGAAGCCACGATGCCGGTGATTAAGCATTTCGACGGAATTTGCCATGTGTACATCGATGGATCTGCAGATCAGCAGATGGCTCTTGACATCACGATCAACAGCAAATGCCATCGCCCCGGGGTGTGCAATGCGGCCGAGACGCTTTTGATTCACAAAGACGCGGCGGCTCGGTTTTGGCCGCAGCTGGCAACAGAACTACAGAAAAACGGAGTAGAACTGCGGTGCTGCGTAGACAGTATTCGCGGCGTTGAGCGTGGCAAAGTGGCGACCGACGAAGACTTTGCCACCGAGTACCTGGATTTGATTCTGTCCGTGAAAATTGTCGACTCAATCGAAGCTGCCTCAGAACACATTCGCCAATTTGGGTCGGGGCACACGGAAGCGATTGTGACGAAAGACCTTGAATCTGCTGAGTATTTTCAAGCAAACGTCGATTCATCCGCCGTTATGATCAACGCCAGCACTCGTTTTAACGACGGTGGCGAATTTGGGCTTGGTGCGGAAATTGGGATCAGTACGGATAAGTTTCATGCGCGCGGCCCCTGCGGTCCTCGTGAAATCATGAGCTATAAATACGTGGTTCACGGGGCAGGCCAGATCCGTTAATTGAGACTTCCAGGAAATCCTCTGTTCCGTCTGCGAAATCTGTATAGATTTCGGCCCTCAGATTTGCGAAAGTGCCTTCTGGTGCCGATACTCACACGACACCAGACCCCAGAAGCCGGTTAGCGCCCGATAATTTGCACACAAATGGCAAATTTGACGGATAGCGGCAGGAATACTGGCTTTCAAAACGCTGGGTCGTTATACTCCCCGGCTCGCTGGTCGCGAGTAAATATACACATGTTCACCTACCGATCGGTGATGGATAATGCCAAAGCAAAAAACACACAAGGGAATGAAACGCCGCTTTAAGATTACGGCGTCAGGGAAAGCAAAGCATCGCTCTGCTTTTCGTGGCCACTTGCTAAGCGGCAAGTCTTCAAAGCGTAAGAGAAATCTTCGCAATGGGGGCATTACTGAAGGTAAAGACGCGAAGAACATTATTGAAGCTCTTCGTCCTTCACTTTAAGACAAATTTTCGCCAGCTCGGATGTTGAGCTGACGGCAACTTTTAACACATTTTGGCGGAGCAGTTTGGTTCTTCGCCGACTGCACTGGCCGGAAGACTAACGTCATGCGTGTCACACTCGGAAAAGCTCGTCGCCGATCAAAGAAGCGACTATTTAAAGAAGCTCGCGGTAACTTCGGTGGCCGAAGTAAGCTTCTGCGAACAGTTAAAGAAACGATTCTTCGTTCTCGTGCCTACGCGTTTCGCGACCGTCGAGTTCGTAAGCGTGTTTTCCGTCAGTTGTGGATTACGCGTCTTACAGCTGCCTGCCGACAACGCGGAATTTCGTATTCTCAGTTCATCAACGGCTTGACGCTCGCGAACATTGAACTGAATCGCAAGTCGCTAAGCGAACTGGCCATTGTTTCACCAGCTATCTTCGACGAAATTGTCGAACTGGTGAAGGCTGCCAAAGCGAAAGCTGCTGCATAGTCAGTCGTGTTTGAATTAAAATCAGCGAGGAATCCGGCAACTGATTCCTCGCTTTTTTGCGCGCGTTGCACAGTTTTGCTTCGCGTCCACGTTTTCGCTGCGAGCTTAGTCCGGTTCGTTACACGGGCAATTTGATGTGCATTCAGTCACGCTTCACGATCCAGAATCGTTCGCGTGTTGCTGAATACTTCACTAGAATTCGCCCAGTGGAAGTCGTGGCTGTCGAGTTAGTTGGGAACACGCTCTAATCTGATTTGTCGCAGGGCGTTAGCCCCGGCTGCTTGCCGTGTTAGACCGGGGCTAACGCCCTGTGGCTGGTTAAAACGACAGTTTCAGAGCATGGGTGGTTACGGCGACTTTGCTGCATCAAACCAGTTGTATGTGCCAATCAATGATGGCTGAGGCAGATAGTGTTTCAGCTTTTGGAGTAATGTTGTGGATATCCTGAACGCCTTCAACGAATACGAAACCGCCGCTCAGTCGGCAATTGCTGATGCAACATCTGCGGAGCAGTTGGAGCAGGTTCGTATTGAGTTTTTGGGGCAGAAAAAAGGAAAGCTGCGAGACCTGCAGGCGCTGGTAGGAAAAGCGACCAAAGAAGAAAAGCCTGTTGTCGGCAAGCGATTCAATGAGGTGCGAACAGCAGTTACGGAAAAGCTTGAGGCGCGGCTTGCTGAAGTTGCCACAGCAAAGACGGCTGCGGAATCAGACTTTGATCCCACATTGCCGGGGCAAGCCATGGCACTCGGGAATCTGCACCCGATTACTCGAACGATTACGCACTTTCGAGAGCTGATGGGCAGGTTTGGTTTCCGCGTTGTGGAGGGGCCTGAAATTGAGGACGAGCTGCATAACTTTGACTCGCTGAATATTCCCATGGAGCACCCGGCACGTGATCCGCTGGACAACTTCTACATTGCCACTGCTACGGCAATGGCTGGCGGTCCGATTTTGCTTAGAAGTCAGACTTCCACCGTTCAGATTCGTACGATGGAGCAGGAAAAGGCGCCGATTAGAATTGTGTCTTTGGGGCGTGTTTATCGTCCCGATGCAATGGACCCGACTCATTCCTGTATGTTCCATCAAATGGAAGGTTTGATGGTTGATACGGATATAAACATGGCTCAGCTGAAGACTGTGCTGGCGATGTTTGCTCGTTCGTTTCTCGGGCCGGATGTTGAGATTCGGTTTCGGCCGTCGTTCTTTCCGTTTACTGAACCTTCTGTCGAAGTTGACATGAAATGGGGCGATAGCTGGATGGAAATTGGCGGCGCTGGAATGGTGGACCCGAATGTGTTTCGGTCCGTCGGCTACGATCCTGAAAAGGTGAGCGGCTTTGCCTTTGGATTGGGCATTGAACGCTTCTGTATGAAGCACTTCGAAGTTGACGACATCCGTCGCTTCTATGAAAACGACGTGCGGTTCCTGAAGCAGTTTTAAGCATTCAGTTCGTGGTCGACATCACGGCTATTGATGAAGCCGCGCCCACCTGAAGTTGCAGTCGAGGAAGGCTTCGTCAAAAACGCCTGTATTTTACAGGCGTTTTTTGTTGGCGAGTACCGGTAATTGATAGTGAACTGCGATTGATGACGTCCCTGAACTGATTTCCGTTGGCTGCAGGCTCAAAACATCATTCCTGAAGTTTAAGCGGGCCTTCGCAAAAGCGGCAGGCGACGTTTTGGCCCAAGTAGCTGGTGCTGGCTCGGATTTCTTCTGAGCAATGCGGGCACGTGGTGTAGACGGCAATTCGTTCAACTTTTGAGTTGTATTCGAATGTGTGGCTGCAGTGACGGCATTGCACAGTGGCTCCAATATATTTGGAGTTGATTCGCAACTCTTCACTACATCCGCCGCAGCGAACATAGTGGCCACGAGCCTTGGCTGTTTTCATAATCTGGATCTCCGGCAATGGAATGAACACCGGAACTTCCACGCTATCTTCGGTGAGTTCGCTGTTTAGCAAAGCGCGGCACGACACGCAATGCACCACGTTTGCGGGCATTTCATGACTACATCGGGGACAAGGTCCCCCTTTCCAGGCGCCGCGGACACCCCTCATTTCATCTGACATATCAAAAACGCTCGAACTCATGTGTTCATTCCTGCTTGGCTACACACGGTGAAATTTGCTACACCGAGTGTTCGATTTTGGTACCCAAACCAAATTCCGCAGGACTGTTCGACCTGCGATCTATACTCTGAAATCGCCTTAAAAACTAACAACTTGTACTCACTGGCCCAGGATTCTGTGCGTTTTTGCAGCTTTGATCGGTGCTGCTTTAGACGTAAGTTGTTTTACTGAAAAGGTTTATGGGGCGATTCGGCCTCTTGCATCATCCTCCAATTCGCCAGGCATAAAGTCTAAACGGAAACGTGCTTGCACTTGGTTGAGGCAACGATTTGCAAATGGCATTCCAGAGATGTCGCGTTCAGCAGAGAAAAAATGCACGATTCTGCCTGACTAGTGAGCAGGGAAACGTTCGCTACGTCGAATCCGAACGTCATTAAGGATATGATGCGAAGAGTGTTTCAGGGGCGGATGACTTGATGTGTTCCTGATTCCAATGCAGCGACGTGAATTCGGGCCTGAATGTCGCTGTTGCAATCAAAACGCGGGAGTTCCCCAGCTTTGTTGAGCCAGTGCTCCGCAAACTGTCAATGATGCGAGCAACGTGCTTTCATTGTCTTAAAGTAAGACTCCAAATCGCTTTCGACTTTTCACGACAAGACGCAAGAAATCAATGCCAAGCGAAACCAGGCCACTAATGGATGACGAACTTAATCAAGCGTATTTGCTTAGCTGGGATGGGGCCACCTGGCGAGACGTTGTTCGACTGCGAGCCGGTCAGGTGGTGACGGTCGGTCGTTCTGCCACAAACAAACTTGTTCTCCATGATGATGCCTGCAGTCGCAATCACTGTGAAGTGTTTTTTCTGGATGGCGAGTGGTGGCTTCGTGATCTGGAGAGTCGTAATGGGACACTTGTCGGTGATGAAGCTGTCTCTGGCGACATTGAGCTGAATTCCGGTGACATTGTGTCGATTGGTAAATGTCGTCTGGCGTTTACCAGCAGCCTTGATTCACAGCCTGTGCTTCCGGGGCTAACGCACACAATGACGGATCGAGAGACGTCGCCAGCGACGGACGCTGGCGCGCAGGTGGAAGATGAGCCAGCGATTTTGCATCGTTCGAATTCTCCGGAATTTCTTTCGAACGATCGAGATGTCGCTCGCCAATCTGCTTCTGTTGAATTGTCGCGGCTGTACCGGCTTGGCCTGGAAATGGGAGCTGCAAAAACTCGACAGCAGCTTACAGAAGTGGTGCTGAAGAACCTGGCGGAAGAAACCGTGGCGGATATTTCAGCGGTTTTGCTGGCGCGCCCCGAAGCAGGTACAAGTCTGGCTCCGTCGGATCTGTTAGTGGTGGCTTACGACAGTATTAAGGATTTGCCGTATCGCCGAGTGTCAGACAATCTGTCGCGAGTGGTTCTTTCCAGCCGTGAAGCCGTGCTTGCTCGAGATGTGGGTGACGACAAGCAGTTGGCGGTATTCGACAGTCTGGGCGAAATGCGAGCCATCAGCGTTATTTGTGCGCCCATCAATTGCGATGACGAAGTGCGAGGTTTGGTGCATTTGTATTCAACCAACCCTGACAATTCTTTGGATAAGCACGATCTGGATTATACCCTGGCAGTGGCACGTCAGTTTGCTGTTGCCCTGGATCACATGAATGAACGTGATTCCCTAAAGACTGGGCTTGATCAGGCACGCAACGAAAACAAGTCGCTGCGACAACAAATAAGTGACGACGTACAACTGATTGGCGAAAGTCAGCGTATGCTGGAACTTCGCGATAAGATTGAGCTCATTGCCGAAACTGATGCCAGCGTGCTGATTCGTGGTGAGAGCGGTTGCGGCAAGGAACTTATTGCACGCAGCCTGCATCTGCGGAGTCCGCGCAGGGAAGGGCCGTTTGTTTGTCTTAACTGCGCGGCCTTGAACGAAAGTTTGTTGGAAAGCGAATTATTTGGTCACGAGAAAGGTGCGTTTACCGGAGCTTCTGAACGAAAGATTGGTCGTTTCGAACAGGCCGATCAGGGGACACTGTTTCTGGATGAAGTTGGGGAAATGAGTCCAGCGATTCAGGCGAAGTTTCTTCGTGTGTTGGAAGGACATTCGTTTGAACGGATTGGCGGAAGAAAGCCGATCGAAGTCAACGTCCGGATTTTGGCGGCGACAAACCGAGACCTGGAAGAAGCTGTTGATGATGGAGACTTCCGGAAGGATCTTTATTTTCGTTTGCATGTGGCGGAATTGATTGCCAGTCCGTTGCGAGAGCGTCGGACTGACATTCCGCTGTTGGCGGAGTTCTTTCTGGAGAAATATGTCGCCAAGACAGGACGAGTCATTTCTGGTTTCACGGACGACGCGAAGGAGTTGCTGAAACAGTATGATTGGCCGGGTAACGTGCGAGAGCTTCAAAATACGATTGAACGCACGGTAATCCTGTGTCGGAACGAGGTTGTTCGGGCCAGCAACATCCAGCTGTCGACGCTGTCGTCGCGACTGACGATGGAAGAGCCAATTTCGTGTCAGACGGGCGAATATCAGGAAATACCGTTGGCTGATATCGAACGTGGCCACATTCTTTCGACTCTTGAGCACACTGACTGGAATAAGTCAAAAGCGGCTCAAATTCTTGGAATCGAACGATCCACACTGGACAGGAAACTCAAACGCTACCACGTGTCAAGACCAGACTAAGTTTTTCGACACATCGGTAACTCTTTTCAGTGCATCGTCTTTACCGACGATGAGGCACCTTGCTGGATAGATTGACGTTCCTTTGGAAACGTAATTTCCTGTTGCGATTTTTTGTTGACAATTCGCCACGCTGGCTCAAGAATCGTCAGCAAGGGACTACCGCCGTTTTGCACGATAGTTTTGGCTGGTTTGGCGTACTGCGTTGACCTGCCGAATCGCTGTAAAAGGTGTTTGTAAGGAGCCAATGGAATGGCGAAAGTTCAGCAAGAATACAATTTGCTAACATTTGGAGCACTGAATGTCGTCGTTCATAGGTGAGTTGGACGGAGGTCTGGAAGCACTTTCAGACATCGAGGGTTACGAGTTTCTAAGCGATCTTGATGCGGGCTTTGAAGAAGAGTTGAAGTCGCTTGGCGTTGACCCGGGAGCTCCTACGGCTGCAAAGCCGGGATCTGAGGAAAAGGTGATGATGCTGGCGGCTCGTTACGCCGCTGGATTGCCCCTGTGGCACAACGATGACTGCTATGACCATGGTCCGGGTAGCGTTGGTAACTTGTTTGTTGGTGGTGACCTTGTGAATGGCGCAACCGACGAAGAAGATTTCGACGTTGCTTAGCCGGTTAAGATAGATCAAGTTCTGACTAAACAAAAAAGGCAGCCTTCAAGTGAAGGCTGCCTTTTTTAATTGATCGATGGTTAATTGATTTTTGTGGAAGAAGTTCACTGCCTTAGCGCTGACAAGTCGAAGGTCAGAAGGTTCGATCTTCGCCTTCCATGCGAGATTGTAGTTCATCACGTTCGCGGCGAGTCATTTCCAGGTCGAACATCAGATACTTGACGTCCAGACGCAGTTGAGACAGTGCTTCCTGCACGAGTCCAAGAATGCGACGTCGACGCAGTACAGAGTCTGATACTCTATTGAAACAGGCCAGGACTTCAGATTTGTTTTCCGTATCGATGGACTTCAGGAGGTCTCCAAGTTCGATAAGTTCAGCTGGCAACTCATCCGTCTTGCGATCCTGAAAGCGTTTTGGCTGTGTCATTGCAAAAGCTCTCGTTCGGGGCATAAGGGAGACACGATTGTGTTCTGACTTCTAATGGGTCGCAAGGAAATACGGTCTCAAATCGAAGAGAATGGGCGATGATTGGGTATGGATCTCCCCAGTCTCAGGCCCGAAACTGCGTCACAAATTGCGTAACCAAAATTATCGTTACAACGTGAACGAAATTTCAGCAGCCGATCTTTCCGAAACGATTATTCGCAGGGCATTCGCAGCCGTCAAGCAATTCGATACGAACTAACCGCGTCATTTTGGAACACCGGAATCGTGGGCCCGTTTCGGCATTGTTTAGCTTTTCGCTCCAGCGTGGCTGTCTTCCGGAAGTTGCAAACAATTGCTTCTGCTCTGGACTAACGCCAGCGGGGGGATTGGTTGTGAACCGGGAAAACTTGCCCTCGGCACGAAAACGCTGCTTTGTTAGACTTCCAGCTTCCCAATACCGTCGTTTTGGTCTGAGGCCTGACCGCGATTTTTTAGCCCCAACGTGCCTTTTCGCGGTTTTTTTTCGCTCTGGCGAATGCGTCTGATTCGAACGGTCTGTGGGAAACTAAACTTCGCCAATCTGCCTGATGTTTTTTGCCTAGAGTGCCACTATTGCAGTGAGCGGAGTGAGATGGATGGATTTAATTGTGACCAACACTCCTGTGGTTTTTCAGTGCTTAATTTCTGGAAAGCCGGAGTCGCCAGGCTTCGGGGTTTAACGGTAAAATAACTGAACTCTGGCGAGTTCAACGATATTCCAACCCAATGATTTGGGCCTTATAAAGCCTTGGTTATGAGTCGTCATGCAACGAACAATACCGACCAGTTGCGGAGATCATGATTCAACATGAGCCGTCACCAGGCCCAAGTAATATTTGACGTGGGAAATCTGCAGTGAAAGAAACGTCGCCATATACGCACTTCGCTGGCGCGCGTGAAACACAGCGAACGGTTAGTCGTTGCGATTGTACTGCGCGATTCAATGACAGCGGGACGGTGGTCACTTTGCGACTGCTCAGCAAGATGTTCGTTCGTTGTGTGGTTGCCATGGCAGCCGGGGCGGTTTTTATGTCCTCGGTTGCGTTGGCCGTTGATGATCCGGCTGATTGGCAAGTTCAGTTGTCGGATACATCTGCTGTAAAGCTTGTCAATCGTACTCAGCGAACTGAAGGCGATCTGAAGTTCGCTCGTTTTCATCTTCAGTCCGGTACTGGTTTTCAACAAGTAAAACTCATCCTGCCTCGTCCTCGATCACTCGCGCATGATGATTTTTCAACCAGTGTAAAACTTAGTTCCAACGTTACTGCTATTCAGTTTGGTCTGCGACTGGTGCTGCCAATGCAATTGGACCCCAGAACCGGCATGCCTGTTGTCACGTCGCTGATTGGTGGCACGAGTTCGAAATTGGAACAGTGGCAGACATTGTCTGCCGTGGGGAATTCGGACGCGGTTAAAGACCGGATCCGAAAACTCAGGGCTGAGATGGTTCAATCTGCTATCGACTTAACGGGTGCTTATTTTGATGCCTGTGTTGTGGTTGCTGAGATTCATAAAGGCGACGCGTTTATTGATGTTGCGGTCGGCGACTACGGCCCGGTTGTGTCTCCGGACGACACTGCGGAGAGAGTTCCTGTTGGAACCGACGTTCAGCATGTCAGACGTGTTCACGTTCAGCGTGGTCAGGTTGTTGTTGATGGGCAGCGTATCTTTCCACGATTTATGCCGGATCACGGAGAGTCTGAGCAATTCCTTAAGCGACTGGGGGTTAACGGCGTCTGGGTTGGCGACTTGCATGGCACGCCACGAATGCAGGCTTTGATTGATCAGCAGGTGTTGGTCATTGCGACACCACCGCATCCGGAATTTGATCCTGCAGATTTCAGCGCACCTTTGCAGGGACTTCCGCCTTTGGAATCCGTGCATCCGTTGCCATCGATTTGGTATTTGGGCACGGGGGTGACAGCCGATCAGATGCCGCACTTGATGGCGTGGGGGCGAGAAGTTCGCAGCGCTGATCGTTTGATGCAGCGACCTTTGATGGCAGATGTGCTTGCTTTGGAAGGAGTCGCATCGCGTCAGTTGGACCTCGTCGGCATTAGCCAGCATTCAGTCGGGGGATTGCGATCTTTTGGGGAAGCTCGCAACAGGTCCTATGCTCGCCAGAATTCGGCAGCTCAACTGACGTTGCCGTGGGAATGGATTCAAACCGAACAATCGCCCGCACTCAACAATTGGCGAGGAAGATTGGGGCTTAACTCAGCGACAATTGAGCCTGAGCAAATCATGATGCAGCTGGTGGCGATGCTGTCATCCGGGTCTCGAGGGATTGGATTCTGGAAGACGCATGCACTGGACGGTTCGAGCGCTGAAAGTCAGGAGGTTTCGAAAACGGTTGAGTTGGCGTTGTTGTATCTTGACATTGTTGAGCCCTTGTTGGAACAGGGGCGAGTTGAAGGGCACATCGATGTCAACGTTGCAGCGGATGCGCGGCAGCAGGCATCGTCACGAGGTATCCTGCAAAATTTTGGTTCTGCAAATTCCAATGGAGATCGTTATGCGACGGCTCCTGCGGGCCCCGACGCAGCGCTGATTAACAGCCCCGGGATGTCACTGATTCTGGCCGCGTTCTGGGACAATGTGTCTCAGTTTGTGCCTCAGGAATTATTCGCCGGGAAGGGCACAATGACCGTGGCTGCTTCCGAAACGGCATCTGCGTGGCGGGTTACGGCCACAGGTATTCAAGGTCTTCGCCGTCAGCCAACGGCAGGTGGTTTATTGATTGATATTGAAGACTTCGATCAGTTTGCCATTATTCTTGTCTCTTCCGACCCGCAGGATCGGCGTGGTATAGAGAAGCGTATCCTTAGAAACATTGAACGAGCGGCTCACCTGTTTGTTGACATTGCTGCACTTAAGCTGGACCGCGTTTCGAAGACCTGCGCAGGAATTGACAGTGTGATTTCTTCCAGCGATTCAACGTCTTCACAATTGTTTGTTAAGGCGCGGACGTTGACTGATGCTGCACGTCAGGCACTCGGTCGTCGAGACTATTCTGGCGCAGAAAGCTATTCGCGAGCGTGTTTGCGGGAATTGCGAAAGATTCAAAATCGATATTGGTATCGTGCTGTGCAGTCTTTGCCGACTCCTATGGCAAGTCCATATTCGATCAGCTTCTCGTCGCTGTCTGATCATTGGCAAATGATGTCGCGAATTCAAGGCGATACGGCAACCGACAGTCTTTTGCCATCCGGTAACTTTGATGATGTACGTTTGTTGTCGGACGGCACCTGGACGCCTGTGTCTTCTCAGGAAGATTTCTATCACACAGGTGCAGACATTGTCTCGGAGAATCGTCGCGACAACCATGTGCTGCGTATTCGGGCCTGGCGGAAGGCAGAAGGGCTTCCAAATCTGGACAAGCCTTCTGTCTTGATTCGTTCGCCAGAGCTAAACGTTGTGAAAGGCGCCGTTTACGAAGTGTCTGGTCGGGTCAAGGTGGGGCAGGCCATTGTTCCCGAGTTGGACACGCCATTTTCCATATTCGACAGTGACCTTGGGCCTGAATTTGCGGTTCGACCGACCCTGGAACCCTCTTGGCGAACATTCCGTATTTATCGACAGGCGTCAGAAACCGGCCCATGGAAAGTATGGATGTCCGTCAACGGCGCGGCCGAAGTCTTTGTTGACGACTTTTCGGTGCGTCAGGTGGCTGGCGTTGAGACAGCTCCGCAAATTCCGGAATTGACTGAACCAGAAGTAAAAACGCTACTTAACCTGCGAAATTCTTCCCGAGTAAAGGGAGCGGGCTATGCGGTTCCGTAGATTCCCTGAGAAAGTCATTGAGACCAGGTTTCCGCAGGCGAGAAAGCTTGCAGACTAAGTTGCAAACGGTACGCTGTGCGACTTCGACAAGCAGGTTTGCGACTTGCCTGCGGACACGTAAATGTCCCTGGCTTGCCGTCATTTCCTGGAAAAGCACGTTCCCTTTGGGGGGTAGTGCAAATCTGCGTGATCGGGTTTCAGTTTCGAAATCCGGTGACACGATGGTAGGTTGAATTATCAATCGCCTCACACAACGCTTCAATGTCAACTCAGTCTGTTGACAGCAAATTTGAGTGCTCAGCTCTAAAAGGACAATCTGAACGATGCCAATTGCAACTCCCGCACAATACGCCAGCATGCTCGACGCAGCACAAAAGGGAGGCTATGCCTATCCAGGAATTAACGTTACGTCGATTGTCACAATCAACGCTGCCTTGAAAGCATTCGCTGACGCCAAATCAGACGGCATCATTCAGTTTTCAACCGGTGCCGGAGAATTCGCTTCTGGCCAGAATGTGAAAGATGCTGTTCACGGCGTGATTGTGCTTGCTGAAGCGGCTCACCGCCTGGCTGAAAAGTACGACGTTCTTGTCGCGCTGCATACGGACCACTGCCAACCAAAGAAGGTTGATAGTTTTATGAAGCCACTGATCGCAGCTACGGCCGCTCGTCGTGCCGCAGGGCAGGGCAACCTGTTTCAGTCGCACATGTACGATGGCTCAGAATTGCCATTGGAAAAGAACATTGCTCAAAGTCAGGAACTTCTGAAACTGTGCGTCGAAAACGAAATCATTCTGGAAGTTGAAGCCGGAGTTGTGGGCGGCGAAGAAGATGGCATCGACCATTCAGACATGCCTGCTGATAAACTGTACACGACTCCTGAAGACATGGTTCAGGTTTACGAAGCCTTAAGCGGCATTGGTCGATTCATGTTTGCCGCAACCTTTGGCAACGTTCATGGTCACTACAAGCCAGGTGCCGTTAAGCTGCGACCGGAAATTCTTCGCGATGGTCAAAAAGCCGTCATGGACAAGTACGGTGCTGCTGCTGAATTCGACCTGGTGTTCCACGGCGGATCGGGTACTTCAACCGCTCAGTTGCAGGAAACTCTGGACTACGGCGTCGTTAAGATGAACATCGACACCGATACTCAGTATGCATTCACTCGCCCAATCGCGGACTGGATTCTGAAGCACTACGACGAAGTGCTGATGGTCGATGGCGAAATCGGTTCAAAGAAGGCTTACGATCCTCGCACCTATCTGAAGCTGGGTGAAACGGGAGTCGCCAATCGCATGATGCGAGCCTGTGACGACTTGCGAAGCACCGGCAAGACGATCTTTGGCACGGTCTAGACCACTGTCTCAGTAGTATGAAAAATGAAAGCCATCGAGTTAACGCTCGATGGCTTTTTTAGTTTTTAGTGGTGTATAGGACCGTGTTGTTTTTCTTACCAAAGGGGACAGCACTGAGGGAACTTGCACAGAAGGCCGTGGTGGCTGAATGCATCTCGCAATGGCCTGACATTGTCCTGGCGGATGGCCCTGACTGTCGCAAGAGCCCGTTTGTTTTAATATTTGCTGTAGCTGATGTCCATGGATTTTTGGCCGGCAACTTCTTCAATTTGCTTCAGCTGGATAGCCAACAATCGTTCACTGGTGGAAGTTAGTGAATCAGACTGCAGCAGCATGCGACCGATCGTCCATTCGTCTTGCTTCTGATAGCCGATAACCAGCGTTTCGTTAATGTGAAGTTTGACTTCAAACTGTTGATCGTAAAGAGGCTGGATCCGTTGCCGGATGGGCAATTGTTCGCCGGAGGCCGAAACGCTGTACCGCATTGTGCGGCTGCCGTGATGAATTTGTGGAAGGAATCGCAGTACCACCCAGCCTTCACCATATTCCGTTGCGGTAACATCCAGAACACATCGAGCGTCATTAAGTTCACCCGATTTGCTGACGCCATCAATTCGGCCCGGCGGCACCATCAGGCTTTTGCCTTCAGGTGATAGTTCGATAATTGAATTGCTTCCCTGTGGAATGGCGACCTGCAGGCCAAAGCTGGATGCATTGTCGGAACGTCTCGTCGACGCGGCTGATGATTCAGAATTGACTCGTTCGCCGCGAAGCAGACTTTCCAGTGCCCATGGCAATGTTCCACCAGACACTCCAATTCGAATTCCACTTTGATTCAGTCGATTTCGGTCGGAATGTGACATTACGCCGCTTTCATCCAGTTCTTCCCACGCAAGTTCTCGCATGCGGCGGTCAGTTGCCAGGGCCGAAACAATGGATGTGTCCAGTCGAACAACTCGTCTGACGGGGGCGTCGGCTTCAAAGTTCGCCAGCTGTTCTGGCTTGAGGCGATTCTGTGATGAAACCAGTGATTTCTGCCCAGATCCAAATAGCGCGCAGCCGCTTGTGCCGAGTAATATGACGGCCAAAAGTTGTCGAAAGCTGCGAGTCATTCGGGAAAGCAGTGTACAGAAGATCGTATTTTCAGCGTATCTGTGCCAAACTCAGTCATTCGCTATGATTGACTGCCGGTGGAAACTATTGGAATTTAAGTATTTCGGTCAACGTCAGAGCAGTGCGTTCATGGCTTTGAATTCCAGGTATTAACATTTACGTCAGGTTGATAAGCTCAAATTCATGAAGCCATCACTCAACACGCAGGAATTGCCGCTTTTTAGAGTCGGTGAAGGGCAGGACACTCACCGAACAATTGCCGGTCGCCCGTTGGTTCTTGGCGGCGTTACTGTTGAAAGTGATTTCGGACTTGATGGGCACAGCGACGCCGATGTGCTGTTACATGCGATTATCGATGCATTGCTGGGAGCGGTGGGGCGTGGCGATATTGGCGAGTGGTTTCCGAATACGTCTAACGAATGGAAAGATGCTGATTCAGCAAAACTGCTGCTGCACGTGTGGCAAAAGTTAAGTTCAGACGGCTGGCGGCTGCAGAATCTCGACTGCACGATTTGTGCAGAAAGTCCTCGATTGGGAGCCTGGAAACCGCTGATTCGTAAACGCATTGCTGAATTGCTGAACGTGGGTCCTGATCAGGTGAACGTGAAGGCAAAGTCTGGAGAAGCCGTCGGCCCGGTCGGACGAAATGAAGCGATTACGGCTACGGCTGTAGTGTTGTTGGCTGGAACGCCGAAGACAGAATCATAGATCTGCTTACGCGAGGGTAATTTCTTCCATGTCATTCGCAGCGAATACTCACCAACACTTCACAACACATGCCCGGTATCTTGGAATTGACCCAGGGCTTGCCAAAACGGGCTATGCGCTGCTTGAACGCAGACCGCGCGGGCCTTTCTTGCTGGAAGGCGGCATTCTTAAGTCGACTCAAAAGCTAAGTCTGCAGGCTCGAATTGCTGAAATCGCGAAGGGGCTGCGTGAGGTGTTGGAAGATTTGCGTCCTGAGGTCGTCGCTATTGAACAGGTCTTCTCGCACCGACAGAATCCCAAGACGGCTTTGCTGATGGCTCATGTTCGAGGTGCCATTCTGTTAACATTAACTGATGCGGGGATCCCAATTGTCAGTTACACGCCAACTCAGATTAAGCGTTTGCTGACGGGAAGTGGGCGAGCTCCCAAAGAACAGATTCAGCACGCCGTGAAAGCGGAACTGGGGTTAGACGCGATTCCGGAACCAAACGACGTTGCGGACGCATCTGCCATTGCGTTGTGCCTGTATCATACAGTCAAATTCGCAGCTTAAACCACGCGGACAAATTTTGTTTCGTACGCGGCATCCGTTTGTGTTATCTTCGTTTGAGGTCGAATCTTGATTACTCGAATCACAGGCAAGCTGGTAGGCTTGACCGATGTTTGTGCATTCCTGTTTGTGCAGGGGTTTGAGTATGAAGTGCTGGTGCCGGATTTGGTGCGCCGTCAGTTGCAGTCGTCCATTGGTGAAGAGATCAGTCTTCGGACGATCGAGTACCTGGAAGGCAATCCTCAGCAGGGCCGTTTAACGCCACGCATCATTGGGTTTGCCAGCGATGCTGAAAAAGAATTCTTCGAATTGGTTTGTTCTGTGGACGGAGTCGGCGTCAAAAAAGCGCTGCGAGCCATGGTGCGACCGGTGAACGAAGTGGCCACTGCGATCGAAGAAAGTGACATCAAGCAACTTAGCACTCTTCCCGGTGTCGGACCTGCAGTAGCCGAACGAATTGTGGCCAAGCTTCGACGAAAGATGGCCAAGTTTGCCTTGATGATTGCTGCAGACGTTCCGGATGGAGCCGCTTCGGATGTGATCAGCGAAGCTTACGAAGCGTTGCTTAGCGTGGGGCACTCAAGTCAGGATGCGTTGTCCAGAATCGATGCGGTCAAGCAAACCGGCAAGAAGTTCAAGACTGTCGAAGACGTGCTTTCCGAAATCTATCAGAAGCAACGCGGATAGATTTTTGGCCGGCTGTTAGTCTTGTACAGCAGGGCCTGCGACATATCTAAGTGTTGGGGCCACCCCAGATGCCGACGGCGATGTCCATCACGTTGGTGTGGGTTGGCCCTGTACGCAGCAGACCGCCCGCTTGTTCAAAGAACGGATACGAATTATTGATCGCCAGGTATTCGCCGGCGGAAATGTTTCGCTCAACGATGGCCTGCACAAGTTGTTCGTCTGCAACGGCCCCCGCTGCGTCAGTGGGGCCGTCTTCTCCGTCCGTTCCACCAGACAACAACGCCATGTTTTTCCAAGCCGCGGGATTGCTGTGTTTTGCGATCGCTGCCAACACGACTTCCTGATTTCGACCTCCTTTTCGGAGCCTGGCTGTTTCGGCCAGTTCGACGGTTGTTTCCCCGCCAGCCAGAATACAGCAGGGCTGCTGGATGTTTGAGGATTCCTGAAGGTCCTGCAATTGCCCAAACATTGCGATGCCGTGCTGGTTTGCATGGCCGGAATTTTGCGAACCCAGATTGATGACACAGTAGCCTTTCGCATTGGCTTCGGCTTCAGCGGCGGCCATGGCGATTTGATTTGATCCGATGATGTAGTTGCTGAAGGAGCAGCTTAAGGTTGACGGCCTGTTGCCAGTTGGCGTGTTTGAGGCTTGTGTTTCAAGGTGGAAGTAAACTTCTGGCGGAATATGCTGTCCGTCTATGTCGTACTTTTTAAGTACGGCGAGGGCTTCGTCGGGGCCGCTGTTTGCCGGGACGGTTGGCCCCGATGCAATGATGTCCAGTGGATCGCCAATCACGTCGGAGATAATCAACGCGATCAGTTTGCCAGCTTTGCAGCGTTTCAGAAGTCCTCCTCCTTTGACCAAAGAAAGCTGACGGCGCACGGTGTTTAGTTCGTTGATTGTCGCTCCTGATTTGGCCAGAAATCGTGTGACGGCTAGTTTTGATTCCAGAGTGATTTCCGGAACAGGAGCCGGCAATAGCGCACTGCCACCACCGGAGATCAACACAATGCAAACGTCGTTCTGATCAAGCGATTCGATCCGGCGGATGATTTCCTGTGAGCCATTGACGCCATCTGCCGTTGGTTCGTTAATTCCCGCTGGTCGTGCACCATGCAGGTGAATCTTTGGCAGGTTTACAACGCAGTCTTCCGGGACGTTCACCCAGCCACTAAGTTCCACGCTGGAGGGCAATTCACTTAACACTGACAGCAGTCCTCGCGCCATTCCGGCTCCCGCTTTGCCGGCTCCCACAACTTCGATTCTGTTCGTTGAGTTCAGGTTGATTATGTCGTTCCCAATGGTGATTTCCGAACCATGAAGAACTACGTTTTTGCGAATCAGCGTTTCGGAATTAACCGCATTGACTGCGGCCGTCCAGATTGAGATTGCGTCGTCTCGAAGGTTCATATTGGTGCTCAATATCGACGTTGTTAAAGCATGCAGCAGACGTTGAACTTCAGGCTGTGGGCAACTTCAATTCGGCAGGTGATGGACAGTTGTTGCTGTTTTTTCTGTGGGCAGCCACTTCGCTGTTGTTGTCAGTCTGTAGCGAATTGTTACTGGTAAGCGCGCATAAAAAAACTCCTACGTTTTAGGTAGGAGTTTTTTAGTCAGTTGAAGCTTGAGTCTCTGAACGTTTCAGGCGCTTGGTCTCAACTGTGAATACACCGTCAATACTTCGTATAGGTCGGCCGAGACTTTTACCTGATCATCTGCCAGGTCGGCCAGCCAGGACCGATCCCAAATGATGGCGTCCGCGAGAATCCTTGTAAGCTCCTCTAATTTCATTGAAACTTCCGGAGCATGCAGCTCCGGGCCAGTTGGTTCGCCGTCTTCAGCGAACACTCGCAAACGTGGGCGCATCAGTTATCCCTTCCCAATGCATCAAATCTACCGTATTCCATGTTGCAGAATTGAATTCTCACAGCGTGTTAAACGGTCGTCAGTACTTTGTCGTGGATTGTTGTATCGGCTGGGGGAAGGCGGTGGCTTCATACTAAATTCGGATTGTATCGGTTAGGCGATTTGCGGTGACTTGCCGGAGATTTCAGCCGAGCGCCCAACAGCTGTGTCGAATTCTGCCACTTGCAGTCCGATGTGTGACTAGTCGAATATGGCTGCATATGAAGCCTGCCTTCGGAAACTGTCAAACCCCGGACGCCAAGTGCCGATTGTTCTTAAAGTAGCGGCGTCCGCGAACGTAATCGCGTTGCGCAGATTCCGCCGACATGCGAACCACGGAGCGGTTCGACCAGAGTTCAAGTGCAATTCGGGGTTCAAGCTATGGATCGGCTTCTAAAATTATCGCTCATGCTTACAGCACTTGTGCTGGCAGGCAATGCCGACGCTCAGGACGCCGCTTTGTACACTGTGGCAGGCGATGTTCCTAAGGCTGAAACGATTCCCTTTGATCCAGTCAGCCACGTGTACGTCCTGGATCTTATAGAACACAGCGGATTAGTCGCACCGGAAGGCAACGCACTTATTCTTCGAGGTAATCCGCTGCAGGCCGTCTTCAGCGATAACCTGCGTCCTCAGATGACGGGACGTGGTTCCAGATTAATGCCTGGCGATGTGGTTGTATTCAGGTCGCTTACTTCGGAACCGATGGGTGCGAATAATCTTGTGATGGTCACAGACGGTGTCCCTCAGGTCATTCCTTTAAACGCAGACGATACGGTGCTTTTGAGAGATGTGACCTATCAGTTTCCGGAGCATCTTTATGACTTCAGTGTAACTCAGACAACCTTCGGTTCGGCTCGTGCAGTAGCAAAGGCGCCGAATGACCGATTGTTGCACGGGGACGTGATTCAGGTTCGCAGTCGTACCAGTTCGAATGAGCCGCGAATCTCCAGTGTTTCGCATTCATCAAATAGCTACGGTTTTCCAGATTCGGCTGGATCATTGACTGGCTCAACTGAAACAGTTCCTGCCAAAACTGCGTCGTTGAACAGCGAAAGCGTGTTGACGATTCCGGCCTATTCAAATGATGTACCATCTGAATCTTCGAATAACTTGCTTGAGCTTCCGACAGTTGGTGAAATGGAATTGTTGCCAGCCGGTTCGGCGGTCGCATCAAGCACTCTACCTACAAATAACAAAGACCCATTCCAGCAGGTTTCTTTTCCGGGCGATGCCAGTGATGATTCGTTTGTGATTCTGGACAGTGCTGACGAAGCCGTTCAGGAAGCCAGTACGGGAGCCGCATTGTGGAATGGAGTCTTCATATTGGGGTTGGTGTTTGCGTTGGGGCTGATTGCCGTCGGTTGGGTGAAGACTCAAAACGAACGGAAGGCTGAGCAGGAACTTGCCGCCAAGGCCCGAGCAACAAAGCTGGCGAATAGTAAAATTCGTGAACAGGATGCTCCGGTGGTGCGGCGCAACGAAACCCCGTTGCCGCCTCCCCAAAAACGTCACACTGAAGTCGCATCTCCTCTCGTTTCAAACGCGTCTGAGTCAAAGAACAAGCCTCTGGAACACTTGGTATTGGGCGCTGAAGAGTCTCCGATTCTGTCCACTGGTGGTGCTGAGTTTAATAAGTCTCAAGATGTTCCAGTTTCGTTGAAGTCAGAAGATTTGCTCACTGCACAGCTTTTGTCGGCAACCGCAGTTCAGTTTTCTGAAGTACCAGAAACGGCTGATTCTGACAGCCAGTCTGTCCGTCCAGCCAAAGCGTTGGTGAACGAACATGAATGGTTTGGAGGCGAATGGTTGAAGTCAGAAACAGCAACAATTCCGGGGTCCATCGTTGTTGAAGGCAACCGTGAGGTTGTTGTTGGAGCAGCGGACTTGTCGGAGGTTGCAGCGCAAGTGGATGAAGTTGATTCGACAGCGGTTTCTGCAGACATTGCTGCCACTGATACTGAAACTGTTGCCGAAACTGAACTTCAGCTTCCTCCCTCTGAATGCTGGAGCGATCTGGACGACTTGCTGCAGAACCGCTTACCAATGCAGTTGCTGCAGGCTGACCTGCCTCTGAAGATCACGTTGTTCGGTAAGCCGACTGGTCCGCAGCGTCTAAGAATTGATAGTGCTCATACGCAAATTGCTCCGCCACACATGTCTATGTGGGCAAAAAGTTCCAAACGGGCTCAACCAGTGGCAGCGGCAACCAAGTCGGTTACACCTGCGAAAGAGAGTGTCGTCGCATCCAGGCGGACTTCGATCGATAGCGGGGCGTCGGACGCCAACCGGTTTGACCGGGCTTTGAATTTTCTTGAGGAGCAGGCGGACACATGATTACTGCCATTGATTTTGGGTGTCACGAAATTCGGTCCGCCTTTCGCAGTCCGAAAGATGACAAGATTGTGAATCTTTATACGGAGCGAGCCGAATATGCTGTGCTGCCTGCTGAAGATCGCTATCGACAGATTCTTGCCGACAAAAAAATCCCCTACGCTGAGTGCGAACAGAGCCTTGTTGTGTTTGGCAATCGTGCTGAACAGGTGCGTTGGCTAAGTCGAAAACCGTGCGCTCCGTTATTCGCGGACGGTAAGATTCCGACGGTAGACGCACCAGCTCGGCAGATTTTAAGCGTCCTGACAAAGGCGATTCTGCCTCCATTGAAGCCAGAAAACGGCAGTCAGTTTTGTTGCTTTAGTGCTCCCGGAAATCGAAGCAACGCAGGGAATTCTGAGTTCCTGTCTCGCCTGATTCGGATGCACGGTTACATTCCGGTGGAATGTTCAGCTGGTCATGCTGTAACTCTGGCAACCGGAAACGAAACCCGGTTTTCAGGTATTACGATTTTGATCGGTGCCGATTCTTCTCAGGTTAGTATTTCTCGATTCGGTCGCGAGCTGGCCAGCGAGTCTATTAATGTTGGCGCGAACTGGATCGACAACGAGCTGGCTGAACAATTCAAGCTGCGGACATGGGACGAATCGGGCGAATGCTATCCTGACTTTTCAGCGATTCGGGAGTGGAAGCATGACCCGAAAATTCACCTGCGCAATGGCTTTAGTGAGCAGGAAAAATCGCTGTCACGGCTTTACGGGGTTGTACTCACTCGTGTTGCACGTTGCCTGAAGGGGCTGCTGCAATCAAGTTCCGCTCTGAAGGCTTCGAAAGAACGTTTGACGGTCGTTTGTGCTGGTGGTGCAACGCAGGTTGGCGGTTTTGCGGCAGCGCTCACTGAGCGATTTGTCGAACAGGATATTGCCGGAAACATGGTGTCTGTTCGTATTGCCAACGACCCGGTGACAGCCGTTGTGCGAGGTCTGTTGATTCAGGGTGAGCTGGAACAACGACGTGTTTCCGATTCGTCGGTCGCCGCGTAGGTTGAAGCTGGCTGCCGTTAGTGTGGGTGGCCCTGTTTATTAGCGTTGCGAGCTTCTGTTGCCTGGCTATGGTTGTCGCGTGACTACATTCGATCCATGTAGCGGATGAATTCGACTTCCAGTCGGCTGATGTCTCCGAACGCAGCCTGAAAGTCTTCCAGGCGTTCTCTGCCAGAGTAGGGGGCCATCGGGTCTCGCTTGCCGATTTGTTGCAGGTAATTGACGAAATTCTGTCGACGCGAGGCGTTTTCCATCAGGAAAAATGCGAACGCCCATGATTCGCTGTAGGAATTCAGCGTGTTCTGATGAAAGTATTCGTCCGACGCTACCAGCATTGCCAGGTTGCCGACTTTCCGAGATGGGCGATGGCGTTGTTCAAACCAGATGGCTCGTTCATTGTTTATTCGCTCAGAAATCAGTTGGCGACCTTTCGTGGTTCTCATGCCACTTGGTTCAAGAACTGTCGCCAGGCCTTCGACAACCCAGATTGGCGTGCGTCCCAGGCGTGAATGGATTCCAATATTGTATCCCACCTGGTGAGTTGTTTCGTGAATGATTGTACTGGCTGTTTCGCCCGTGATTTGATTTGACGCTGCTATAGCGTTCAGGTTTTGGCTGGAGCGGTTCGGTTTGAGATCTCGCTGCGATGTAAATACAAGGTTCGGATCGTCGAACAACGCGACGCGATTTGTGTTGAGCGAATAGTAGCCCATCAGGGTCGCGGAAGGTGTGATGCCGTCGCTAACACAGTATTCTGCGAACTCACGTTGCGACCCAAAAACGACTGCAACCAATGGAACTTCCGGTGCATTCACTTTGAAACCGCGAACGCGATAGAATTGCTCTACGTCGCGATAGATGGACTCAAACAGCTTTGCGTATTTTCCTGCATTGCCGTTGGGGGCACACACCAGATAGCGAGCGGTACCGACGACTTCATAGCCGTTTGAAAACTCTTCGCGCAGTTGCTGGCGAAAGGCACTGGTTTCCAGCGGCTGGAAGTGTGCTGAAATTTTGTCCAGGCTCTTAAGCGAGCTTACATCCAGATGGATCAGTTGCCCCTGGCGGTCCATTAACGAACAGTTTGATCGCGTCAAAGCGACGACTTTACCTTCGTAAGTCTGCTGACCGTCGGTGACTCTAATCAAGCCGGCAGCATGTGCGTTTTTGCTGGTCGCAATACAGCCCATGCAAAGAATGAAGGCGGTTGCGACTCTTAGTAAAGACGACAGCGCGGAATTGCTGGTCGCTTGTTCTTGATGTTGCATGATTTTCGGATTGGTCTGGTGCGAATTTTGAGGCCAGTCCGGGAGCTTATGAGGAGGTAGATTAAGACTAGGTCGCGACAGCAAGCATGTGGGCTGCAATTTGAATTGCAGCAATCCAGAATCGATCTGGCTGCGCGATTGGGCAGACCGTGCGGGCATCATATTTGATGCAACCGCTACGATCGTTGCATGTCTGTCATTGCTCGGACGTTTGACTTCGGAGCAGGCCGAGAGTTTGTCAAGCCGAACGAGTTTCTACCACAGATCCGACAGGTGCTGCAGTGTCGTTTTGCACCAGTCTGTAAATCCGAATTCGGCGACTCCGACGACTGCTGCGATTGCCAAAGTGCTGAGAAACAGAACGGTGGCCAGCAGGATTCGCCGTCGTGATGCGCGTTTGTCCAGTGTGACGAATTCGTCTGTCGGGCGCGGAGTAGTGTCTGCATTGTTCGATGTTGCAACAACGCTGAGTGCTTTTCTGCGGTGCTTAAGAAAAGCGGGGTTCATAACGTCGTGCACGCCGTGGGCTTCGTCTAGCTTCTCCAGAAACTGTTCGAATTCTGAGGAATACTCCGCTTGTGGCGCCGTTGCTGTCTGTCGATCTTTGGCAAATCCAGTGGGCGATGCAGCGGTTTGGGTTTCTGCTGCTCGAATGGAATCGGTTGGAGTTTCCGCCGATGTTTCACGCTGCGATGGTTGGATTCGCTGCAGCTTTCTTGCTCGCAATGCATCTTCGCTGCTGGCAATCATGGCGGCTGGCTGATCATAAGTTGAATCATCAACTGCTGTATCCAGCCAGCCTTGCAGAGCATCGGCAACTTCGCCTGCCGTTTGAATTCGTTTTGATCGTTGTTTGACCAACATCTTCTGCAGCAGGTTGTAAAGTGGCTCCGGAATGTCGCTTCGGATGGTTCTGAGATCCTGAGGATCTTTGGTTTGGTGAGCCAGAATTCGCTGCGGAAGCGTGCAGTCGACGAAAGGTGGCCGACCGGTCAGGATGTAGTAAAGAGTGCATCCCAGGGCGTAAATGTCAGCTCGAGAGTCAGCTCGATGACTGTCGACGGCTTGTTCTGGAGCCAGGTAATCTGCCGTACCGAGCACGCGTTCGTTGAAGTCGCGCGTCAGGTTTTCATCACCTGCGTTTTCTGCGATTCCTGCCAGTCCCAGATCCAGAAGTTTGATAGTGCCGTCGGTTGTTTCGAACAGATTGCCAGGTTTTACGTCTCGATGAATCAGGCCCTGACTGTGAGCGTATTCAAGTCCTTTAGCCGCCTGCTGAATCACCTCGGCAGCCTTTCGAATGCTTAAAGGGCCATCCACGGCGACCTTGTTATACAGGTCTGAACCTTCAAGCAGTTCCATCGACATGAAATGTACGTGGGATTGTTCATCGTCGTTGCTAAGTATTTCGTAAACGCGAATCACGTTTTTGTGATTCAGCAATGATGCCAATCTTGCTTCGCGCAGAAAACGCGGTAGGTAAGACGCATCGCTGGCGTCAGCTTTGGAAGGTGGTAAAACCTTCAGAGCGTGGATGTCGCCGGTTTCTGAATGCTGCGCCACATATAGAGTGCTCATTCCGCCCTTGGCCAGATGTCGCAGCAGTTTATATGGGCCGAGAAAGAAGCCTCTGTGTTTTCCCTGCAGCAACTTTCCCGCCTGCCATTCAGTAAGCAGACATTGTTCAACCAGAACGTTGGAAAAATCGAGTGCCGAGCCGGAACGTGATGGAAACCGAGCCAGCATCGAACGGATCGTCTGCTCACTCAACAGGCCGCTGGCAGCCAGTAGATTGCAGAATGTCTTGTTGGCCTGAAGTATTTCCATTGGAACCGAAAAGGCAGATCAGTTTGGCGAGTCACGAATAATTCGCAGGAAAGTTTGTACCGATCACTCAAAAGAGGGCGCCGTGCTAAGATATAATCATTGTTGCGTTGACAGGCCATCCATTCTCGAATTCACAGGATTTTTTGGCGGTTTTGCGGGTCCCTAACGAATTTTGAACCACGCTCGGCAGGTTTTGTCGATGAGGGGCGGTGGCGGCGTCTGTCGCCGAATTCCGGGGGCGGGCTGCTAATTGGTGGATGTTCGTAAAGTGGTACTTTTACGAAAGTCCTTGAAGTCATAGGTTGGTGAATCGCAGCGAGCTGGTTTCGGCAGTGTCTGCGTTCACGTAAAAGTTGTGTGCTTGCGGCAGCAATGTGTTTACGGGCGGAGCTTCCACGTAGTTTGCTGTGCTGGCAGTTTTTCTGTGCTGGCAGGGCGGTGAAGGGCAGAGCCTGGTTGGGTTGATTATGTCAGAACATGTTTCAACTAGATGGGTTAACTCAAACGTTGCGATGGCGTTTTTGTTGATGGGAGCGTTGCTGTCCTGTCTGATTTTTGCAGATCGCTGGACTACTCTTCCGATTAACTTTCCGAGTGCCTGGTACCGATCGCGAAACTTTCATGTTCTGCTTTGTGTTTGTTTCTACGTCGGGTCCTGGTTGGCATTTCGTCACGCAAAATCGAACGTGGAGATTCAGGATGCAACACACCCCGTGTTTCAGTCGGTGAAACTTTACACTCGAGAATCTTGCCACTTGTGCGAACAGGCGTTGACGGTGCTCAGCGACTTTGCGGACGTGATGCCAGAAATCATCCTTGTTGATCTGGATGAAAATCCAGAGTTTCTGGAACGTTACTCGATGCACGTGCCCGTCGTTGAAATTGACGGCCGAGTTCGATTCAGGGGTGTGGTGAGCCGAGTCTTGCTGCGGCGGATGATTGAATCGAGACAACGACAGCTTCATGTTTCGGCTGTGGTTCAACACTTGCCCGCAAGAAAATCAGAAGGGCAGGGTGGATGAATCTACTGGGAATGTTTGCTCGGCAACCTGTTGCCGGACAAACGAAGACTCGACTGGCCGCCAGTATCGGCGACGAGGCAACTGTCGCATTGTATTCCGGATTTGTTGAAGATCTGCTGCAGCGTTGTCCTGGAATTGCTGACAGCTTTGTTGCTGCGGTGATTCCCGCGACGCGTGATTCAGAGCTATGGTTTCGTGCTCGCCTGCCTGCTGAATCCGGTCTTGTCTTTCAGCCGGAGGGGGATCTTGGTGAAAAGATTGACTGGTTTTTTCAGTACGCACATCAGCTGAAGGCTGACAGGACGATTTTGATTGGATCTGACAGCCCGGATCTTCCGTCGGAAGTGATTCGTCAGGCGTTTGAGCGGTTGCAGAATTGTGATCTTGTAGTGGTGCCGGCAACCGACGGGGGATTTGTTCTGGCGGGGCTGCGAACACCGGTTTCTGGCCTGTTTTCGGATGTTTGCTGGAGTTCAGGTCGCACACTTCTGGACGTTCTGGCGCGGTCGCAGACGATCGGCTTGAGAGCTGATGTGCTGCGTCCCTGGTATGATATTGATACTGTGCAGAATCTAGGTGCGTTCATCGCTTTGCAGGAACATCGTGGATCAGAAGCAGCCGCTTGTCCTTGTACAAACGCTGCCATAAAGCAGTTCGAAGGTGAGATTTTGGCGGGATTAAGCAAATCCTGAGTTTTTGTAGCTCAATCCGACTGGGCGTTTAGTGGTTCGTTAGACTTATGAATACTTCGGTAAGTGTAGGTTGGCGACCGCTGTTGAAAGCTTTTCTGGTGAGTGGTTTGGCGGTTGCTTCGCTTTTATGGTGCCCCGGACTTCTGCCGAGTTCAGGACAATCTATACTGCTGAATATTCAGGACCAGCTGGCAGACTGGTCAGTAAGTGAAGTAAAAATTCAAGGCACAATTGAACTATGTCTCCCAAAGAAATTGACCTGTCTGGTTCTCGCGTTCTAATCGCTGACGACAATGAGCAGAATCGTGAATTGCTTGATGCATATCTGGCTGATGAAAACTATGAAATTCTGATGGCAAACGATGGTCAGGAGACCATGGATGCTATCGAGGCCAATCAGCCGGATCTGATTCTTCTGGACATTATGATGCCCAGAATGAGCGGCTATGAAGTGTGCGAGAAAATCAAAAGCGATCCAGAGAAACAGAATATCCCCGTTTTGATGGTTACCGCATTGAACGAAATGGGTGACATCGAAAAGGCAGTGAAGGCTGGTTGTGACGACTTCCTGACCAAGCCTGTTAATCAACTGGAATTGAAAACTCGCGTTCGCTCTTTGCTGCGTGTTCGGCATCTGGCCAACGAACGAGACCGTTTGTTGGCGTACCTGGAAGAAATGGAACAGCAGGTACTGCAGATGAAAGGCTGATGTTGATGCTGGCGTAGCTTTTGAATGAACGATTGAGTGTTCGTTCAACTGGATTCTTTTGATTACAACCGTGGTTTGCGTGTTCATTCCCTTTTATGACTGCGGTGACGCAGACTTAGTTGAATTGTATGTCTGAATTACCTGTTGCTGATTCTTCTGCCGGTCCGACTGCTGTTCGAGTTATCTTGAAGCCTCGTCGTGCTCAACCGTTTTTTGGACGTCATCCGTGGGTCTTCGAAAGTGCGATTGACGCTGTTGAATGCGATACTGGTGAGGAGCCATCCGCTGGCACGATTGTGGAACTGTGGTCCGCAAAGCACGACTTTGTGGCACGCGGACTGTGGAATCCCAACAGCAATATTCGAGTGCGTTTGTACACCTGGATTCAGCAACAGGCAATCGACAGTGACTTGATTCGCCAACGCATTGCTTCTGCGGTTGAATTACGACGCGGGATGTTTGATCTTGCGTCCGAAAAGGTAGCGTGCCGTTTGATCTTTAGTGAGTCCGATGGGCTGTCCGGCTTGTCGGTGGATTTTTATGGTCGCTACTTGTTGGTTCAATTCACCAGTTTAGCGCTATTTCAGTTTCGCGATGCGATCATTGAGGCGTTGCAGGCGGAAGTTCAGCCACTGGGCATTTGGCTGCGAACCGAAAAAGGAATGCGCGAAGCTGAAGGTTTGGAAGTTGTTGATGGATTAATTTCCGGCCAGGCTCCGCCACGCCCGATGTTCATGAATGATCACGGAGTCGAATATGGTGTGGACGTGCAGGAAGGGCAGAAGACCGGGTACTATCTTGACCAGCGTGAGAATCGCTTGAGTGCGTCAAGATTTACGAAGGGCTGTTCTGTTCTGGATGCCTTCTGCTTTTCCGGCGGGTTCGGTATCACGGCGGCGGTGAAGGGCGGGGCGAGTCAGGTTTTGGGTGTGGATTCATCAGAGCCCGCTTTGGCGTTGGCTGCAGCAAATGCAGAACTGAACGGAGTGGCTGACAAATGCCAGTACCGACGTGGAGACGTGCGGGCGGAACTGGAATTAATGGTGGAGCAGGGCACCACGTTTGACGTTGTGGTGTTGGATCCTCCGCGTATGGCAAGAACTCGCGGCGGTCTGGAAAGAGCGATCAAGGGATACAGCCGCCTGAATGAACTAGGCGTTGCGGTCTTAAAACGCGGCGGAATTCTGGTGACCTGCAGTTGTTCAGGGCTGGTGTCGCGAGCCGACTTTGTGGAAATGATCTCTGGAGTTGCCAGAGCAACAGGTCGTGATATTCAAATTCTGGAACAACATGGACAACCGCTGGACCACCCTGTTTCGGCAACCTGTCCGGAGACCGAATATCTGAAGATGCTGATTTGCCGTGTGCTTTGATTGGAAGATCACAGTCGGATCCTCGCGTTATTTGGCGACTTCACGAGTGACAAGTTCGTTCAGTTCTTTCAGTCCATCTCTGCGGTCGATTTCATAGAAGCCCGACTGATAGTGAACGATGTTGCCTGATTTCGAGATCATGATCCACAATGGCAACGATCCAGCATTCCTGCGTGGGTCGCCTACGGCTTTCAGCAGTGAGCCATTGTCATATCCGATGGGGTAGGTGATGTTCATGAACTCCGCCAGCTTCTTCGCGGTACGGCGTCCAGCAACAACCTGATCGGCTTGTTGCAAAGAGTTATTGGTTGCCACGCCGACAACTTCCACGCCGTCCTGTTTGCGATTGTTGTACAGGAATTCCAGATAGCCGACTTGCCCATACGGTTCTGATAGTGGTTTTTCTGAGTAATTCCAAAAGTGCAGGATCGTCACTTTTCCCTTCAACGCGGCTGAATCCAGTGTTCCGCCAGAGACCAGGTTAAGCGTGAAACCGGGAGCAGGCTTGTCCTGTAGCTGTTGCTCACGGGCCATGGTTTGTTGAAGCCGGCGTTCCTGGGTATCAACGTCGCGGCGAATTCGCAGGACGGTTTCCTGTAGTGGAGTGTCCTTTGCCAGGGCGGTCAGGTTGTCTTGTCTTTCTTTTGCCAGAACAATCTGCCGAGATGCCAGTTCACTAAGCTGAGAATCTGGGCGCCGCTGCAAAACTGACTGTAGTTCCAGCAATGCTGACTGAAGCTCATTGTTTTTTCTGGATGCCTCTGCGGCGACCGGCTTGCTGGAGGTTTGGTGAATTGATAGCCGGAATTTTTCGCCTTGCCCCATGAAGACATCCATGTCAGCTTTCAGCAATAGCCCTGAGGAAGCTTCAACAGTAATTGATTGCTGACGACCTCGGCGTTCGCGAGCTCGCAGCTTCCACGCGCTGATTTTATCGATGGTTTCAGGTGATTCGGCAGTAAACGTCCACCCGGCGTCCGTCCATTCTGAATCAGAATTGATGTCTGCGGGAAGGTTCATTTTCAGTACGGGCAAGGGCAGGGTGTAGGTGTTTTCGTCGAACTGGTAAATTAGATGTGGGCTGACGGAACCAGTCTTTCCAAGGGTTCCAAAACTTTCCGGCCACGGGCAGCCGTCAATTTCGTCGTCAAGAACAGCGAAAAAGTCAGTACTTCCCTGCAACAGCAACGTTTCGAAATTGCGGAGAATTCGTTCGTCGGAATTTGAGGTGGCCTGCGACAAAGTGCCAGTAAATCGAATCTCCTGCACAGAATCTGTTGCCTGGGCCGTTGCCGCTAAAACGGTCGCGAGTAAGTAGTAAGTGCAGATTCGAATCGCCATCAATAAAACTCCTGAAGTAGAATCTGACTGCCCCGGTCTATGCAAAAGACCTCGCCTGGCTCTAAGACTCCTAGTTTCGTGACTATCTCAAAATGGCCGATTGTCCGCAACGGGACGCTGTTTAATAGTGTGGCGTCGGTTCTGGAATCCGGCCTGCCGTTTGATGAATGACCGGTTCATGACGCAGTTGGCAGCTCGATACCGCCATAAATTGCTGCCTTTTTGCCAGGACTGATGCATTGACGCCACGTTGACCGATAGTTCGAACATTTGCCGCGAAGAATCCTGATAGAAGTCTGACGTCCCACTTTTTGAATACCCTTCGCATCAGATTCTGGTGTTACACTATACTGAATAAACAAAAAATGCCCATTGCGGTCGCTTTTCGGGCGATGTCGTTGTGGGGTAAATAAGTCAGGTTTCGGCGGTTCCTCGTAACTGCCGCAGGGCCAGCTGGGGGAGTAGACAAGTGTCTGAAGGCCAGATGATCATAGGTAACTATGAACTACACAACTGCGTTGCCGCCGGAAGTACCACTCAGATTTGGGAGGTCACCCAGGCTGGTTCGCCGATGCAATTGGCGATGAAGCTGATGCTGGACGACGCCAGAATGATCCCGGCGGAAAAGAACGTGCTGAAGCACGAGTTCAAGATCGGGAAAATGATGGACCACCCGTCGTTTTTGCGGTTTCATGAACTGGAAATAAATCGAGATCACGCGTTTTTTATAATGGACTTTTTCCGTTCCCCCAGCCTGAAAAATCATATCACGTCCAACCGTGCCGCCATTCAGTCAACGTTTAAAAAACTGGCTGAATCGTTGGCACTGGCGTTTCAGTTTATGCACGAAACCGGTTGGCTGCACAGAGACATCAAGCCGGATAATATTTTAGTGAACAAGGCGGGCGAAGCTCGCGTGATCGACTTTTCATTGTCCAGCAAAGTGCTGGGTGGGCTGGGGAAACTGATTGCCGGAAAGCAGAAAGTTATTCAGGGGACGCGCACCTATATTGCACCGGAAACGATTCTCAAAAAGCCACCTACTCCTCAGACGGATATGTATAGCCTTGGCGTTACATTCTTTGAAGTACTGACTGGGCAGCCTCCGTTCGCTGGAGATTCTCCCAATGCCCTGTTGAAAAAACACCTGGGCGAAACGCCAGTGGGGCCATCCGCTATTAATCAGAACGTCACTAAAGAACTGGATCGCGTTGTCCTGCGAATGCTGGAAAAGAATCCGCTGAAGCGATTTGAGTCGATGCAGGAACTGGCGGGTGCCTTACGGAGCATTAAGTGCTTTGATGCGGATCCGCTTGAGTTGTTTATGAAGCAGGCGGCCGACAAAAAAACAAACGATGCAGATTCTGTTGACAAACGTCTGGATAGCCGTGCGGATGCGGTGCGAACGTTGAACGGAATTGCAGCACCAGCAGCTCCAAAGAATAAACGTCGTGTAAGCGAGAAGCTGCTTCGCGAAGAAGAGGCGCGGTTGGCTGCCATTGCCGCCAAGAAGAATGGAGGTGCTCCTCCAGGTCAGAATGCTCAGATGCCAGGGATGATGCAGCCAAACATGATGCCTCAAATGCCTGGCATGATGTATCCGGGCATGCAAATGCCACCTGGTTACGGCCAGCCTGGGATGCCGCCGGGCATGATGCCGCCCGGAATGCCAATGCCAGCTGGTTACGGTCAACCAGGAATGCCAATGCAACCCGGAGCCCCGATGCCGCCTCAGTACACTCAGCAGGCACCAGTCCCGCAAGCTCCGCCGGCACCGGCTCAGCAACAGCCTGCTCAGCCAGTACAACAGCAACCGGCTCCTGTGCAGCCAGTACCTCAGCCGCCTGTGCAACAACAGCCGGTTCCGCCAGCGTCTCAGCCTCCAGAGCCGCAGCAACCTGTTCAGCCGGCGCAGCAGCCTGCTTCTGCGGCAGATCAGGAAGAAGTTACTACAGAAGACCTGATGGACCTGATGTCTCAGTTCAAGATCGAGTAATCTTCGTCAATATTCGGTTGTGCCGTACCGGCGGTCGATCACATTTTTTGCGAGCAACCTTGGTTGTGCCATGTTGCTCATTAAAATTTTTTTGTCGTTACAGACCTGTATCATGGCTCCACAGCACCAGCTCTCATTTGAAAAACCAATCTATCAATTGGAATCTCAGCTTCTGAAATTGGAAGCGGAGCCCAATCCAACGCCAGCCCTGAAAGACAGTATTCGGCGGATGCGTGTTGAACTGACTCAGATGACACGTGAACTCTACGAGAATCTTGATCCGTGGCAGATTGTTCAGGTTTCACGGCATCCAGAACGTCCTCAAACAGCTGATTACGTTGAACTGGTCTTTGATGAATTCGTTGAACTGCATGGTGACAAAGCGTTCGGTGACGATCGCGCGATTATCACTGGATTCGCCAAACTGGACGGTCGCAAAGTGATGTTGGTTGGCCACCAAAAAGGACGGACTCTGAAGGAACGCAACGAGTGCCTATATGGATGTGCCAATCCGGAAGGCTATCGGAAAGCAATGTCCAAAATGGAGATGGCTTCTCGATACAACCTGCCGATCATCTGCCTGATCGATACTCCAGGCGCTTATCCAGGCATTGGTGCCGAAGAACGCGGCCAGGCGTACAATATTGCGGTCAATCTTCGCGACATGTCAACTCTGGAAGTACCAATCGTGTGCGTCGTCATTGGTGAAGGCGGATCTGGTGGTGCATTGGGTATCGGTATTGGTGACCATATCGCCGTGCTTCAAAACGCTTACTATTCAGTGATTAGTCCGGAAGGCTGTGCTGGAATTTTGTGGAAGCATTCGAAGCACGCCGACAAGGCTGCTCAGGCGTTGCGTTTCACAAGCAAAGATCTGATGGAACTGGGCATCATCGACGAAGTCGTTCCTGAGCCACTTGGTGGTGCTCACCGAAACCATCGTCAGATGGCGATGGCTTTGAAAGGCATGCTGTCCAGCTCATTGCAGTCGCTTGAAGGGATGTCCGGGCAGGAATTGGTCAATCGCCGCTACGACAGGTTTCGTAAGATTGGCGTCTTTGAAGAGGCGGCAACCGTCGGTTAGACACAGCCGTGCTGTCGCTGGCAACGCTAATAACGAAAACGCGTTCTTAAGTGGCGTATGTTTTCATGGGGCCATGTTTCTACGTCGCCCCATGAAAACTACGCCACTTTTCTTTGACGGCTGCTTTAAAGAATCCGGGGGCGTGTCGGAAGTTGGCTGTCGACCGCATCGGCAGTTGGCAGGTTTCCGGCCGATCCTGCATGGCTGATCGGCACGATGTCTGCGGCCAGAGGCTCTGGCGATTTGTACACCCGCCAACTATTGATTCGGGTGTGTGAATGACCGTGAGCCCGTGGCATGAGATTTCGTATTGGGACGGCCGGGTTTTGGACGGTCGGTGCTGCCATGCAATCTATTGGTACGATCGGGCTGCTCATGTATGGAAATCAGCGGGGCAGTTTGCTGCATCGATGAACGTCTGATTCCGCCAGCGTTTCATTCCCACCAGGCGGTATCGCGTGATGCGCTGTTGCGAGTCAGTGAGCGTCTCGTGTGCCGCATTCGATTCTTGCTGTGTCGGCAAATCTGCCGCTGTATTTTTACCTACACCCAACGTCCGATAATGTCCGTTATGTTAGGTTAATGTCAAAATGTGCTGCTTTTTAAAGGGGCAAATTTCGACCTCTCAGAATGACTTGAAACGCATTCTGTTTACTGACGCGACTGATTTAGCCTTTGCTGCAGGTCAAAGCTGAGTGCATTGAATGACACGCCGGCTTTATCCAGCTGTCTAATGATGCGGTCATCCAGTCGAGTCTGAACGTTGGTTAACGGGTCCGGATCTGTGGCTCGCAAACTAACATCAGCAAACCAATCTTCGATGACCGCCTGTTGGATCTGCGGAGGCACGCCGATCAGGTAGTCCTGTGTCTTCTTCACGACGCGATCACGGTCCTTATAGATATCGCCGATTTCGTTCAAAAGCTGGCCGATATTCGTCTGCCCGGACGATGCCGAATTTCCGCTGGTACCCGATCCCAATCTTCCTCCAATACTGGACAGGAACTGGGTGATGGTGGAAGGAACCTGGGGTTCGAACGACTTCCCCAGTTGATTCACAAAGTTGTTCTTTTGTTCGGGGGTTGCAGAATTCCATTGCTGCTGCAACTGGGCCCCAAATTGTTCCTGTGCAGATTTAGGCAAGGTTCGCCACATCTGGTCGAACGAAACGCCAGTGCTGGCGGATGGGACTTGCGATGAACTGTTTGTGTTCGAGCTGTTTGGATTCAGGCCTCCGATGACTCCGTCGACGATATCCGGCAATTGAAACCCACCGCCCTGCCCCTGAACATCTGTTGGCGTCGACGTGCCAGGCTTTGTGTTCCAGATATCGCTGATCGATGTGCTGTTCCCAAGGTGTTCTTCGTGGATGGGTGCCAGTCCCTGTTCCAGTTCGGCAACTGCCTTTTGCAGGTACTCCGGAAAATAGTCAGGAGTGATGGGCTTCACTACGTCCAGAACCTGGCACGCAGCGCGACCGGTATAAGAAATCAAAACGACGGATTTCAACGAGTCGAACACTGTGACGGAAAAGAACGTCACCACTAGCGAGATCACGACGCCCTTTACAAATCCCAGCAGTGCTCCCAGATGTCGATCGAAGTCCTTGAACTTGGCTTTCTCCATCCAACTGTTCAAGGTGCCGGCCGCCATAAAAGAGCCCAGCGAAAAGCCGATGTACAGCACCAGCATCGCAATCCAGTGCTTTAATGGCTGCTCCACGTTAATTTGCGGCTCAATAATAGGCGCAAGTTTGTCCGCGAATTTGAAGCACAGGATCAGCGCGGCAATCCAGGCCAGTTGAGTGACCAGGCCTCGCTGAGCTCCCTGCCAGGTGGCGTAAACCAGGATCGCCAATATGACAATGTCGTACCAAACCATGATATTTGCTCGAATTTCAAATCCGTCTGACGTATCAAGCCCGCAAATTTACTGATGCAGCGTCGGCCGATCTGAAGTGTTGATTCAGTTGGGCTGAACTTCCTGAGACGACGCGCAATTCAGTTCCGCGAAGTATAGGTAGTTTGCACCAGCGGCGGGAAGATTGAATTTTCAACGCCGATTCCAGAGCGAAGGCCTGTAATTGGAAATCACCAACGACTGAATCTGGATGTCGATACCCAAGTGGAAACATCAGCAAAATGGAGCTGCTCGGTTAGAACGACTTCTTGCTGTCCAGCATCAACGTAACAGGTCCATCGTTGACCAATTGCACGTTCATGTGAGTTTGAAAACGGCCTGTTTCTACAGGAATTCCCAGCCCACGAAGTTCGGCTGCGAAACTCTGGTACAGAGCGTCTGCTTTTTCCGGGCGGGCTGCTGAAACGAAACTTGGACGTCGTCCCTTCCGACAGTCGCCAAATAAAGTGAACTGGCTGACTACCAGGACAGCCGCCTTAACTTCTCTGAGGTCCAGGTTCATTTTTCCTTCGCTGTCCTCGAAGACTCTTAGTCCAGCGATCTTCGCGGCCATCCAGTTCACGTCGTCCTGGTTATCGTCTCCGCCAACTCCCAGCAGAACGACAAAACCGCTGGCAATCGCACCGACGGTTTCACCATCAACTGAGACGGAAGCCTCTGAAACTCGTTGTACAACAGCTCGCATGTTTGGGGTGTCCGGTGGTTTTTGTTGCTATAGGGGCTTGGGGTCATATTTGGCGGATTTCGCGTTTTATTTGGGCCGCAGGTCGGAGCAGCTGGCGTCGGCATCAAGCAGTTTTGTTGTGCGCAAGCTGCCTATTTACCTCATGCTTACGCGGCTGTTCGTCAAAACTTTCCCATCCTACGTTCTCGGGAAGGCAGGATCTCCAGGCAAGTGGTCCACCAGCCCGTTAAAACCGTTTGAATGAATTCAATCGGCAGATTTTCTTCCTGCATTTCCGCAGCTAAGCGAGCGTGATCGTACACAACGGATCGGAATTCTACGAAGCACGCGGGCTTTGGGTGATTGCGGGGTAGGGGGCTGTTTGTGGCGTCAATTCCGGTCTTCAGAATGGCGTACCAGACACCCGTGGTGCCATCGTTTTCCGGGCGTCCAAGCACTCCAATGTTGGCGTAAAGTCGTCCGTTGTTCAGTTCTCGCTGCCAGTGAATTCCTGAATGAGTTCCCACAATCACGTCCGCGTTATGTTCATCTGCAAGACGATTCAGGAAAGCTGTGCTGGTGTTTGATTCCCAAAGAAACTCATTCGTACGACGTGGGCTTCCGTGACACAAAAGAATTTTAAGCCCATCAATTTGTAGCCAAATCTGTTTGGGCAGCGTCCTCAGAAATGCTTTGTTGGTGTCGCTGGTGTTTTTTAACGTGTAGTCGTAACTGACCTGAGCGAAAAGGTTGTCACGTGGGTCTGTATATCCGCACTGGCAATCGTCCAGTTCGTTCCCAATGCTGTCGTCATAGTTTCCCTGCACGCAAAGAACATCGTGTTCTGCCAGAATAGGAAAGACGCGATCCGGATGTGGGCCGAAAGCTCCCAGGTCGCCAAGGCAGTACATGGCATCGACCTCGCAAATTCGAGCGTCCGAAATTGCGGCCTGAAGAGCAAGATAGTTGCTGTATAGTCCGCCAAAGAGTGCGATTTTCATCTGTTCATTTCTTCGCCAACAATGTGCATGATTTTTGTGTTAGAGGGGAAGGCTTATTGTTAAGTGGGTGGCCCAGGTGTTGTTTGCTCAGGCATGCTTCGATGTTTTAGTGTCCGCAGGCCTCAGTTCCAGTTTTACGTTGTCTTGGCGTCTTACTCAAAATGATGCTCGCACGGTGCGCATCATTCTCGTAGCGACAACGGAGCGGTTCAGCGATTCGAACGTTCCACGTTTTTTTTATGCCACGCTACTGGGTCAAGGGCGAAGCCCTTGTTAGGCTTGAATTTGTGCAGATCGCTCCATATTGATAGCAAGTATAGCAGGCACCGTGCTTGAGTTTGAAGGCGCGTGTTGATTCTGCAATCGTGTTTCCCATGTTGGCATCGGGCTCTTCCAGCAGAATTGGGCACACATACACGCCCCGACTTGTGATGACTCGGCTGTGATGGCACAGCAGTTGGTTATGGTCGAAGTCTTCCATCATCTGATGGCTGATGCGTTCTGTATCCTGGTATCCTTTTGTCCGTTTTTCTTCCGCACCAATTTTAAGGCGTGGCAGGATCTTGAGTCGTGGTCGGCTGTAGCCGTGGCTTTGCAGGACACTGCGAAATTGATTCAGCATGTTTGCGTTCTGCGAATCGTCCCACGTTTGTGTCATGGTAATGATGGGCAGGAATCCGAATTCGCTCAAAAGTGAAACACCTTGAATCGCTCGGTCGAATGTTCCTTTGCCGCGGACGGGATCGTTGATTTCAGAGGTTGGTCCGTCAATGGAGACTCGGAATTCAAGGCTGTATTGCGACTGGTTTTCGGTCGCGGCCAGTTGCTGCAGCCATTCGCTTTTCAGCACGGTTCCGTTTGTGAGTACGGTTGCGGGGCCGAAATCGAGCGTTCGTTGAAGCATGCGAACCAGTTCCTTATTCAGGAACGGTTCACCGCCAGTGAAGTAGTATTCTCGCACACCACGTTCGACAGATTCCAATAGGGCTGATTCAACCTGAGCAAACGTCAGGAAGTCGAAACTGTGATTTTGAGGACTGCAGCTGATGAAACAATGTTCGCAGGTGAGGTTGCAGACAGTTCCTGCGACCTGAAACCATAGTTCATCCAGCGAACCTAGTTGTATGTCCGGGAAATTTGGTTCTGATTGTTTGTTCACGAAATCACGTTCCTGTGTGCCGTCAGAAAACTAAAGAGTTCATCGATTTGGCGCAGGCCGATCTGTAAAAGAAATCGTGAATCTCGCCCATAACTGGCGGAACCAACGATATAGAAATTCGGTTCCGGATTCCTAAGCAGTTCCAGTCCGCCTGCGGATTGTTGCAGGCAATCGCTTGAAGATTGGCCCAGCAAATGAGCGGCAATCTTGATTGGTCCATCAGTGGCGTAGCATCGATGAATCTGCAGTTCGTGGAAGGGGTTTGTGTTTGGTCGAAAGCCCGGATTGGCCACAATGTTGTCCACGCGCAGCACATGTGCCCTGCCCTGTGATGCGGTGTTATCGAACGCATCCACGTTGTTAAGTTCGATTAGATATTGCTCGC
The DNA here is from genome assembly GCA_937916515.1 of uncultured Planctomycetaceae bacterium. Classification (GTDB taxonomy): domain Bacteria; phylum Planctomycetota; class Planctomycetia; order Planctomycetales; family Planctomycetaceae; genus Fuerstiella. The sequence continues at coordinate 64,469 of CALFSX010000212.1, forward strand.
CGTCTTTAGCGATGTTCTGAATCTGACCACCTGCTAACCATTTGACGCAGGTGTCAGGTTGCACGGCCAATTGATTTGCCGCTTTGGTTAGCTGAATTCGTTCCGGTAGTAAATCTGCCGACAGTTCGGGAATGGGAAGTGGTCTGTTTCCACGCGTCACCCAAACGATTTGAGTGTCGGAGTGTGTTTTTGTAAGCTTACTTAAAAGTCGCACCGATGTCGCCGCAGAATAGCCGCTGCCAACAACCAGCGTGTGTTTACCAGCGAACTGCGCTGCTGAATCACCATTGATGTTGGGGATGTTGTATGCGTTTGCTGGCAAAGCAAGCTCGCCCGGACATGGAATACCTCCAGCGCCGATGAAATTGTGTTGGGAAATAAATCCGGTACAGTCAAACAGCAGGTCGGCTTCAATAATTTTTTCTTCATGCGGACATCGCGTCAAAATTCGAAACGGACTTTCGCTGCGGTCTGGTCTTCCAATGCGTTTTGATTTTCCATACGCGGCGCGGCTGACTGCGATAACTTCATGGTTTTCAAGCACTCGGCCGGCAAGTTCCTGAGAACGGGCGATGGGTATAAGGTATTGCTGACAGAATTGTTCGCCAGATAGTATCGCGTCTTCGTCGCGTTCTGCTGACGCAATTGATCGCCCCAGTTGTGTGCTGTTCATGCCGAACGGAGTGAAGAAACGAACATGTCCCCAACTCAGGACGCCCTGCCCGATTGATCCACGTTCAAGAACGGTCACGTCGTAGCCTTCACGCATTCCACGCAAAGCTGCTTCAAGGCCAATCGGCCCGGCACCGACAATGATCAGTCGAGTTTTCTGCATGTTGAAATTGGCTTTGACTGAAAAAAGTTTGATGCGTGGCTTTGTGGCTGTCACGCCTTTGGTGCAAAATACTTTGTCTGAATCGCTTCAGAGAAGTTGCACTAAGTTAGCACAATTGTGTCGGTCAACGGAATCGTCTGGCAGCGGTTTGAACTGCGAAGGCATGCGGCGTGCATGTGCATCCGGAGCGCAACGTGCAATTCTTAGGCGGCGTAAGGAATGCGAGTTTGAAGCTTCAACTGACGATGTGGCTCAGTTTAGAGCTGCGTCCCTGAACGCAGAATCCTGTCGAATGTTAAGCCAGCAAGATCAATTTCAGGAGTGCTGTTCAGCATCAGGTCCGCAATCACGCGTGCCGATCCGGCTGACATCTGCAGACCGGAACGGAAGTGCCCGGCAGCGACGAACAGATTTTCGAATTGCGGAATTTGCCCCAGAAAAGGCAGTTCGTCAGGTGAGCCCGGTCGAAGCCCAGCCCAGCAGCGAACCACTTCTGCGTTGCGAAGTTTCGGAACGATTGATTCAGCGAACTTCAGCAATCCGGCCACACCTTCCGATGTGTTCTTTTTTTCAAAGCCGACATGTTCTTCGGTGGAGCCAACCAGAATCAAACCATCGGCCCTTGGCACAAGGTACTTGCGGCCTTGTTCAATCACATGTGTGAAAGGAAGCTTTTCCGCTTTTAGTTGAACCATCTGGCCTCGGACCGGCTTCACTGGCAGTTCAACATCTATTGTTTCCAGAAGACCTGTGGTCCACGATCCAGCAGCAAGGCAAATCCTGTCTGCGTGAAACACTCGATTCGGCATTGACGCAACGACACGCGCAGGTTGAGTTGCTGAAACTGTCAGCCGAAGGAATTCAGCGTTCTCCACAATGTGAACACCCATGTTTTGGCAAGCCGCAGCCAGAGCTTTCAGATGTCGTGGGTTTCGGACTTGTCCGAAGTTTGGCAAACGAACTCCAGTCTGAAACTGTTCATCCAGACCAGGGACGAAACTTTCAAGGTCATCACGATTCAGGTCTTCGACAACGGTTCCTTCTGCCTGCCAGTCGGAAACCTGAACGTTAAAAGCATCCTGCTCTGCCGGCGCATACACTTCAATCGCCCCGCAGCGTCGATAGCCGTTGTCGATGCCGGTGAGCTCTTTTAGCGTGTCGCTAAGTTCGTCCCAGTGCAGATGGCTGTACGAACGCAACCTTGCTTCGGGAGTTGTTGCGTTGGCCAGGTTTCCGGGAGGCAACATGCCGGCTCCCGCCCACGAAGCTTCCAGCCCCACCTGCTGACGATCGATCAACGTAACGGAGACGTTCTGTTGGGCAAGTCGAAAAGCGGTTGTAAGCCCGATAACTCCGCCGCCGATGATCAGGATGTCGTTGATAGATTTCACAGAAGATTAACTAACAGTTGAATGGTTCCGCAGCGAATATTTAGCGTTAACAAATAGGATGTTGGCATACGCGATGAATCTTGCCGGCGGTCGCTTGTTGGGATCTTAATTTCCAGGCTGTTCCCGACCAACTGTTGGCGTTGCGTGAATCTCAGCTTTCGCACAATACGACCGATCGGCTACACCTTCGATTTGACGTTTGGAAAAACGTCATAGCCCCAGTGGCATTGAGTTCTTTGCTTCGAAAGTTTAACGTCGCTGTTGCAGGCTTACGATGTTACGGGGTGGGACGTGTCAGGTCTTTTCGCAGTTTTTCAACTGTTTCAAACTGTGAGCATCCAACGATGTGGTCGTTGACCATTCCCATGGCCTGCATGAATGCGTACGACGTTGTTGGGCCCACAAACTTCCATCCTCGTTTCTTAAGTTGTTTCGACATCAACATCGCCGATTCGCAGGTGGTTCGCATGCATGCCTCCACTTTTGATTGCAAAGGTGCCCTGCCCTGCAGATCCGGTTCGAACTGCCAGAACCATGCTGCCAGCGATCCGAATTCGTTCTTCATTTCCACGGCTCGTGCCGCGTTATTAATGGTGGCCTCAATTTTTCCTTTGTGTCGCACGATGCCTTTGTTTTTCAGCAACGCCGCAATCTGTCGGGGCCCAAAGGCAGCGACCTTCATGAAGTCGAATTGCTTAAAGGCTTCTCGAAAGTGCTCACGTTTTCGAAGAATTGTGAGCCAGCTTAAGCCGGACTGAAATCCTTCAAGGCAAATTTTTTCAAACAGGAACTGGTCGTCGGTGACGGGATGTCCCCATTCGCCATCGTGGTATCGTTCGTATTCTTCGTCGCCCACACACCACCAGCAACGCGTTGTTCCGGTTGAGTCAGCGTGCAGACCTGAGTCGTCAATTTTCAAAATTAGGCTTCCGGCGTCATTGCTAACGAGGGGGTTATTGTTGGGGAAGAATTCCAGAGTAGTGTTACCCGCGTACGCACGGCAGCGTCCGTTGGCTGAGCGTAGCTTTCATCGCTTTTGTGTCACACTTTCGATGAACGATGCGATGCTTTTTTGTCTGGGGCGAACACAATGCGTTTGCGAACGTTGGTTTGTATTGGTTGCGAACCGTTCGCGTCAGGTCTCCTATTCTGCCCGACTTTCAGCCCTGCACCATGGACAGGGCGATTTCCCTGGGAATTCGGTCAATTTCGTGGTCGAAGCACAGAACAAACCAAGGGAAACACTTCGGATCGGTGTCGAACAGTCGTAGAATGCTGGCTGCCGTGCGAAGCGTGTTTTTTGCGAATTCGCGTTCTGCGCCAGGTGTTATTTCAACTCCTTTTTTCGTTCCAGCTCAAACGATGAAACGTGAATTCCCAAAGAACTTCGTGCTTTCGTTGCTGATTGCATTAATGTCACTTTCGATAGTGCCACAACGCGGTTTTGCAGATGAGGCGTCGGACGAATTTAATCTTGGTGTGGGATTGTTCCGCAAACAGCGGTGGGACCTTGCCGCGGAAACGTTCGGTCAGTTCTTGAAAGACAACGCCGAACATCCGCGAGCATCTCTGGCGCGGCTGTATTACGGGCTGTCGTTGAATTCGCTTGAAAAGTACGAATTGGCTCGACCCCAGTTTGAGACTTTCATTGCCGATAACCCAACCAGTCCCAATCTTGCAGATGCTCGCTATCGCCTGGGCGAATCAAGTTTCTATCTGCAACAGTATCCGGTGGCGATTGCTCAGCTTTCAGAATACCTGGACAAGCATGCTGGCCACAATCTCAACAACTGGGCCCGGCTGATGTTGGGAAATAGTTTCAACGCGGAGAATCAGTGGGCAAAATCGGAACCCATTTTACAGGCACTCGTTGATTCAAAACCAGAAGCTCAAATTCTTCCCGACGCCAGCTTTGCATTGGCCAGAGCTATGGAAGGGTTAAATAGACCGACTGAAGCGATCGACTACTACAACAAAGTTGTTGAGCTAAACGCGGGACTGCTGTCCGCCAGAGCTCTGGCACGAACCGGAACAATCTACTTCGACGCCAAAGACTTCGTCAGAGCCACAACCGCGTATGATGCTATTGTTGCCGGGTTTAGTGATCAGTCAATCGCGGCATCCGCTGCTTTACAGGCAGGTATTGCTCAGTTCCAGCTTCGCAACTACGAACAAGCGGTGCAGCGCATTGATAAAGTGCCTGCCGATTCGCCACTTGCCAGTCAATCGCTGATGCTGAAAGGTCTTTGTCTGCGAGAACTGGGGCAATTGGATACCGCTCGAAAAATGCTGGCAGACGCTTATCGCGAAGCCGGTGATACGCCGATCGCGGCGGAAATTTTGTTCAAGCGTGGGCAGATTGAACAGATGGATCGAAAGAAAGACGTTGCCGCGCAGATGTTTTTAGACCTTGCAGATCGCTGGCCACAGGACAAACATGTTGCCGAAAGCTTGTTCAACGCTGCTGAATTGAAAATGGAACTGCGAGACCTGGAAGGCTCGCGTCAAACACTGAAACGACTGGTCACCGATTTTCCTGAATCAGCGTCTGACGTGCGAGTGTCGATTCTTGAAGGACGAATTCTGCTGGCCGATCGAAAGGCTGAAGACGCCATCACTGTTTTGACGGCGGCGTTGCAGAAGGAAGGCATCAGCGAGCGTGATCGTTTGCTGTGCAGCTATCATCTGATTCGTTCTTCTCACATGGCGAAAAAATTTGAACAGGGGCTGGCCGTTTTTGAACCATTGGAAGATGCTTACTCGGAACCGGAGAATTCGGACTTCTATGGTGCCATTGCTCTGGCAGCCATGAGTAGTCTGGAATTGAAACAGTACGATAAATCGCAACAGTACTCCGAGCAGTTTCTGAAACTTGAAACAGACCCGAACAGTGTTGCAGATGGCCTTGCCGCTCATGCGGTGGCTTCTGCTCATCTGAAGCAGTTTGTTGCAGTCAAGATTGACCTGAAACGGCTCGCTGCAGATTTTAACGAAAACCCTCAAACCTGGCTGGCGGCTTTACAGTGTGCCGAAACCGCATGGGACGCCGAAGATTTTCTGGCGGCGGCCGAATTTTTTGAACTGGCAGCAACTCGCAAAGATGATGCTCGCATTCACGAACCAGCTTTGACGGGGGCAGCGTGGTGTCGTTATCGACTTGGCCAGTTTGAACAATCTGCTGAGATGTTTGAACAGGCTGCAAAAGCATATGGGAATTCAATCGCCATCAATGAAATCAATTACATGGCTGCGATGAGTCGTTTTGAGCAAGGTCGTCTGGCGGAAGCGGAGTCACTGTTTCGCTTAGTTTTCGACAAGCTTGAAAAGGAAGTCACGAATGATCCAAATCACCCGGATGCTGAGTATGCGTTCGATTCCGGACGCATGTACGCCAGATTGGTTGCGAAGAATGCTGAGGCCGCAAATGACGTGTGGAAACGACTGACGACTGTTTTTGCAGATTCCAGTTCGCTTGATTCTCTGCTTGAAGAGTGGGCCTTTTTTAATCTTGGCAACGGCAACTACGAACAGTCTGATGCCATCTATAAGCGGTTACTGGATAAGTTCCCTAACAGCAAGTACGCCGGCCAGGCGAGGCTGTCGTTGGCTGAAAGCGATATGTTGGCAAATCGCATGGATGAAGCTTTAAAAGAGTTTGAAGCGATTAGCTCCGGTCCCGAATTCCGAGATCAAGAGAAAGAATCTTCGTTGTACCACATCGTCGATATTCTTGCGGCTCGTAGGCAATGGCCGCAGGTGCTGGTGAACGCCAGACGCTTTGCTGAGCTGTATAGCGAGAGCCCTCGTGCGGCTCGCGTGCAATTGTTGCTGGCCGAAGCGTTGCTGGATCAGAAGCAGTTTGCAGAAGCTAAACAGGCTCTGGGTCTACTGCGTTCTGCGGTGATGGAGAACAGGTTGGCGGCAGACCCGTGGACTGAACGGATCTGGGTTGTACTTGCCGACGTGGCTCTGGCCGAAAAACGATACTCTGATATTGATGTGTTGGCGGATGAACTAAGTCAACGAGTTCCCGATTCGAAATCTTTGTTTCAGATGAAGCTGGTTCAGGGACTTCGTTGGAAGTCTCAGGCCGAACCGGACTTGTCCCGGGCTCGCGAGTTGTTCAAACAGGTTACTCAGGATGAAAACGGTCGGGGCACAGAGACGGCTGCTCGCAGTGAGTTTTTGATTGCCGAAACGTTCCTGTTGGAGAACGATCTGAAATCGGCTCTGAAAGAATATTATCGCGTTTATCTCAGTTACCCGTTCGATGAATGGCGTTCTTTGGCGCTGTTTCAGGCTGCAGGTTGCGAGGCGAATCTGGGCGACAAGAGTGCTGCAATAAAAGGCTATGAAGATTTCCTGAAAGAGTTTCCCAAGTCTTCAATGGTTGATTCTGCGAAAGAAAAACTGACTGTATTGCGGCCTTAGTTATGCACTTTGTTCTGCTGGTTGCTGAACGGGCGTTTCCGGAGTTTCAGGAACTGCTATCATCCCAGTATCTGTTTTCGAACATATTGTTCAGTCATTCATCCAGCCAATTATGCAGTCCAATTTTATGTTACGCTCACAACACGGTGGCACGGTGAAGTTCAGAAGTGTTCTGACTGCGGTGTTGCTTTCATTGATCACGGCAGGAGCCCTGCCCTGCACCGTCATCGGTCAGGATGCAGACGCACTGGCCGATAATTCCGCAGATCTGGTGCAGGACACAGGTGCTGATTCGCCAGCTGATGCTTCCGTTGAAGAGCGGAAGTCTGCCGTGCCGAATTCACCACAGGAAATTGTGAAAGCTGTGGGCTGGCCGTTTACAATCGTCTTTGGCTTTGCATCAATTGTGGCGTTGTGGTGCGGCATCGAAAGGTTGGTCCTGCTAAGACGTCGGCGAGTCATTCCTCGAGCATTTGTTGATCGATTTCTTCAACATCTGCGTTCTGGCCGCATGGACAAGCCGAATGCGATTGCCGTTTGTCAGCAGGATGGCAGCCCCACCGCAGACGTGTTTTTGCACGGCGTTCGAAAATGGGGTAAGCCCAGTGTGGAAATTGAACAAGCCGTGATCGATGGCGGCGAACGTCAAATCAGCCAATTGAAGAAGCGGCTTCGAGTATTAAACGGCGTTGCTACGTTGAGCCCACTGATTGGACTGCTGGGCACCGTGATCGGCATGATTCAGGCATTTAATGATATTGCTGAAAGCAACGCGATGGGACAGGCAGAAGAGCTGGCTCGTGGCATTGCCATGGCTTTGCTGACTACTGCAATCGGCCTGTTCATCGCAATTCCGGCGCTGACGGCCTATATGTACCTGGCCGGACGGATCGACGCACTGGTTATGGAAATGGATCGACTTGGACAGGAATTGGTGCATTTGATTTCAGCAGAAGCTTTACGAGAACGAGGTGACGTCAGGCCTTTATCTCCAGAAGATTTGCAGGCGATCAACAAGGCCACTAAAGAGAAGAAGTCCTGACCGATTGCTGTGTGTTGGACGCTAAGAAAGAAGACCCATGACTATGCTCTCCATTATCGTTCCCGTGATGAACGAAGAAGGTAGCCTTCAGCTGCTGTGGGGCGAAATTGTCGCGGTTGCGGCAACTGCCGTTGATCGTTTTGAACTGATTTTTATTGATGACGGCTCCACCGATAACTCGTGGCAGGTGATCTCAGACCTTGTCTCGCAGGATGAGCGAATCAGCGCGATTCGATTTCGCAGAAACTTCGGCAAGGCGGCCGCTTTAACCGCCGGAATTCGCGCGGCCAATGGCGATCTTATTTTAATGATGGATGCCGATCTGCAGGATGATCCTGCGGAGATTCCTGCGATGCTGTCGCTGATTGAATCTGGTTTCGACGTCGTCAATGGTTGGAAGAAACGTCGCCTTGATCCCTGGCACAAGGTGTATCCAAGTCTTGTGTTCAATAAGATGGTCAGTTCCATGACCGGATTGACACTGCACGATCACAACTGCGGTCTGAAGATGTTTCGATCAGAAGTTGGTGCAGAGATTAATATCTACGGCGAACTGCATCGGTTCATTCCAGTGTTGGCTTATGCTCGCGGGTTTAAAGTGACGGAAATTCCTGTACACCATCGATCGCGCCAACACGGTCAGTCAAAATATGGTGTGCGCCGATTTTTGCGAGGGCTGTTGGATCTGCTGACGGTTACCTTCCTGATCAGTTTTGGTCGTCGCCCGCAGCATGCTTTGGGAGCAGTCGGACTGTTCTTTTTCGCAATTGGAACCTTGGGGCTTGGATACTTATCAGTCGTCTGGCTGCTGATGAATGTCGTGCATCTGGTAGATGCTTCCCCCATCGGCGGACGCCCTTTACTTGCCTATTCCATTGCTGCCACGTTACTGGGCGGTCAGGCAATGTCGCTTGGTTTACTGGCCGAACTGATTGTTGCTTACACGGGCAACACTTCTGATTCGTACAGCATCGCTGAACGCCGATTTAACAAGTCGGATGTACATGGCGATGTGAAATCTTCATCACCCGATGGAATGTGACTTTAGAATCACGAACAAGCACATTGGTTTCGGATATGCGATGCGTTGCTGGTTGCTGTTCAATTTTGTTGACGCACTTCGTACAGAACAATGTTGTTCCAGTAAGATTCACCTGAAACCTGCTGCGGTCCGCCGGGCCACGATTTAATTTCCGTTTGCTGCTGTTCCGACAGATCATCGAATTTGATCGACGTCATCGGAACGCCAGGATTTAGAACCCCCGCTTCAACCAGACGGGTGAATCGTTCGGGGGTGACGTACTTTGTGAACCCATAGGTCAGACGGTAACGAAGTATCTCCGACCAGTTGACGTAGATGTGGGTTACTTCGTGTGTGTTTAATGTGGCTCGAATTTCTTCGGCGGAACGCATGGGCCGTTCTTCTGCCTGTTGGTTCAGGTTAGCGATTGTCCATTGTTGGAAGATGCTTTCGTCGAATACCGTGTTGTAAATCACGCTGAACTCACAGTCGAAAACTTCGGCCTCACCAACCATCAGAACTTTTGCGTTCCTGGGCAGTGTTTGATTCAGAAGTCGCACGTCCTGACGCACTGGCATTTTTCGAAGCTCGGTAAGTTCAATCAGCCCACCGTGGAACCCTACAACCGGCAGTCGGTTGAATCCGTAGTTGAAAATACAGCAAGTCAGCAATAACAGAACGACAAGTCCTCGCCAAAATCGAGCAGTGCTGATGTTCCACGCGGTGCCACTCAATACGGCCAGTACCGGGATTAGCGGAACCCAGAATCGATCGATGCGGTGCGTAAACGCCCACCATGTGGCCAGCATCCAGAGTGTGTACAGCCAAAGCCAACGTATTGAATAGGATGTTGTGGCCAGAAGGACTGCTGGTACTGCAAATGCAAACAAAAAACCGCTTTGCCAGTCGCTGCGAATTGCGACGTCTTCCAGGTGCAGATGAATTGCCGACAGCTTGTGATCTGGTGCACTGTGAGCGCGTTTCCACTTGGCGTCCATTTCGGCATTCCAGTCACTTGCCCCGAAGACGCTGTAGCCCAGTGGATACACGGGGTTGCCGGTCTCAGAAAAATTCTTGATCAGCCATGGTCCAACTGCAACAGAGGTCGCGACCACAAAGATTGCAGCATTCCTGAAAATGTATGCTGGCCGTGAAGATCTGAAACCTTCCGCCTGAGTTCTTTGCCAACACGCAGCCAGCAGGAACAGTCCTGTGGGGAGGATGACTGAAAGTAAACCTGGGTACTTGGCCGACATCGCGCTGCCAGCCAGAAACCCCGCTACGGCGATCAAACGCGTCGCCATTTGTTCGTCACATGCCTTCGCGGCCAGCAGACAGACCATCAGGCTGGATATCAGGTAGAAAGTGATTGCTCCTTCGGCATACGCGATAATTGAAATTCGCATGATCCAGGGAGTCGAAAGCAATGCAAGGGCTGCGATGTAAGCCGGTGCCAATCCTGCCCAGCGTCGGCAGATTGCAAATACAGCTAACGCTGACAGTAATTGAAATCCCGTCAGAGTCAGTTTGCCCGCAACAGCACCGTTCCACCAGTCGCCTGTTAATACCATCGCCCCCAGACTTAGCATCTCACTAAGAAATGGAAAGCTGGTGTAAACGTTGTGCTCCAGAAATTCAATCTGTCCCGACAACAGCCATTCCTTCGGCCCCTGAAGGTGGTATTCGCGAACATCGAAATCACGTGGAGGCGTCATTCCTCCCAACAGTATGTGAATTACAAATGCCGCGAAGCCGCAGTTCAAAATGAGCCTGGCTTTGGCTGAAAGTTTCTGTGGACTTACAGGATGGTTGGTAACTTCCGATGAAGCATGATCTTTCGTGTCCTTCCACCAATAAAATGCAACGACTGGGATCGCGATCATTGACGGCAAAAGAATAGCGATTGAAGTTAATTGGCCCGCCAGCCCGCAGCCTAGAATCCACAGCGTTAATAGTGATAGGCCGGCACCAGATTCAATCACCCATTTTTCAGTTCGAAGCAGACTTACATGGCCGATCACCGTTCTTACGGCGACTCGACCAAGGCACCATGCGGCAGTCCACAGCACCATCGCTGTTAAGACGAATGGAATCCGCTGGCTCAGATAATTCCAGCCGGAGCTATGATCTGCGGACGAATAGTCGAACGGATTGAATACAGTGAGTGCGTTTTCCCAAAGGTAAATCCAGATGTCTGTGCGTGATACCGTGTTGTCGGGGGAAGTTGAATTGTTCGGTAAGTTCTGACTGAAAAAATAAACCAGGAAGCCGATAGCCCAGACTGCGGCGGCAGTTGTCTTAAAGGGACGTCGTTGAGTTGGTGATTCTAAATCGTCGGCCATTGAAACGTGATTCTCAATCCAGCAGGGTTACAGCGATTTTCGCTGATTTGTGGCCGCGGAGAACGCGAATGGGACTACGTGGGCGGTTGCAAACGAGCCAGAACCGTCCACAACAATAAGTAAGTTGCTCCAGGTATCGAATGCTTACGCTAAACGGAACGATGGGAATAAATCGAATTCTGTCGCTGTCCGAATTCTGCCAACAAAGGTCGCCAAAACGAAATCAGGGGCACTTGAGAATGTTCTCAAGTGCCCCTGGACGGCTGATGGTTACACGATTTATGCGGCCAGCGTTGCGTTTCTGGTGCCGCTACGATTGATACTCCCGAATTACGGGCCGGTTTCGCAGCCTTCAGTTCGAAGAGCCTGAATTCTGAAGAGCCAGTATCCTAATGAGATTGGCTGCCTAGAAACGGCCGAAACTAAATGGTTTTGAATCGCCTTTTGCAGTGGCGGTGCGGATTGCGTTGTGTAGTCGAGGTGCGAAGTATCGTTCACTCGGTTCGTAGGATTCTTCTGCGTCTGCAACATCAGACCCCGCAGAAACACTGGTAATCGTGGTTTCGAATGGTTCAACGCGTGAAGGTTCGAATTCAACCGGGGCGGGTGCCGGAGCCGGTGCGGGAACCATCACTGCATGCGTTGTTACCGTGTCTTCTGATTGAGGATATGTCGTTGCAGATGCAACTGAACAGCATTCACCCACACATCCGTTCGGGTTTCCGTTGACGATCGCGTAGCCAGACCAGTGCAGTGCTTCCTCTGCCTGGCGTCGAACATTTCTATCGCAGTCTGCCAAGGCGCACTGCAGGGCTCTAATGACGGGCATTCCGCATACACAGCGGTTGCGCCGAATCTGGTCGCCAATTTCGTCGGCGGCTTTTGCTCGTACTCGTTCGTCGCTGTCATTGAGAGCGTAGATGAACGCGTTCATTACTTCGGGGTGCTCGCAGCAGTCATAGCGATCGCCAAGTCGATGAATGGCCGTTCGCCTTGCGGTTGCGTAGCACTCAGTCATTGACTGATAAATCAACGTCGCGATTTCCTGGCAGGTTGATTTGTCGCAGCAACCTTCTGTTGAACATTCAGCTGTTGATTCTGCACATCCCGCATGGATATCGCCTGAAGTGAAGGTGCAAAAACTGCCCGGACTACATTCTGTTGGAGCGCAACATGTGTTCGTACAATTGTCTGCACACGCCGCAGGTGCACAGCACGAATTTTGAACGCCATTTCCTGCGGTTACAGGTGCACAGCAGCTGGCAGGGGCGCAACAGCTGACCGGTGCACAACAACTTGCAGGTGCGCAGTCTGACGTCGTAACACAACACGACGCTTTCAGGTGTGAATTCCTGCGTTGATAGTTATAGATGTTTCGAGAACACGGGCGAGAAATTGTTGGAACGCAGCATTCGGGCTGCGATGATTCTGCGCATCCACTGTGCTTGCTGCCACCACTGAAGCAGTTCAATCCCGCGTGTGATGAGGCACTGACAAAGGTCAACGTCAGAGCTGCACCTAAAAAGGTAATCCATCTCATCGTGCAGTCACTCCTTTTCGATTTCGAAGTTCAATACTGAACACTTCTGTCCGTCATCATGACGGACAGCCAAGGTTAGCTTTGCGACGCATTAACCGATGAATCTTAGTACAACTGATGCGCACAAAGTGAGGAACCTGGCGAACGTATCGACGGACGAAATCGCACTGCTTGAACGCGTTGATCGCATTATTCGTAAACGACGAGTGAGCCTGGTGACGGCAGTCATGTCGGTTACGAAAGATGGATAAGCTGATGCAGAATTGAGCCCGCTTCTTAGGCGAATTTGCTGGCGCCAGCGTTAAGCAGGGCTAACTGCACAGACGGTTCACGGAAGTACCGTTGTAGTTATAGCGACAGTTGAAGGGCCTCAAACGGCATCAACTGCATAACCGGAACATTTGGTGAAACCGGTTTAATCGGTGTGATACTATCGAGCGTCTTTGATGCAGTCGAAACCGAGATAGCCCGTGATGCCCGCTGAAATCAGGAACATAATATCGAACAGCGTCTGGCCTCCAAAAGGAGCGCCAACAATCAGATCCACAATGCTGGCCAGTCCGATGATCCCGGCAATAGCAAGTGAGGCGTAGACAACGTTTTGTGAAATACCTGACATGCGCCAATCCGATAGATAGCTCTGGATGAAGAGCGGCAAAATTGCCTGAGACGAAGATTACTTACCAGTATAGGGCGTATTTAAGCAGGGATGCCAGTCGGAAACGAATCAGAATCGTGAATCTGCCTTTTGTTCACTTTTTGGCTGGATAATCGCTCGTACCAGAGGTCCGCGACCCTCAATCCGATCACGGATAACGAGTCGTTTCTGTTCGCTAGCAAAGCGTTTGCTGCCGGCAGTCCGTTTTTTGGTCAACGACCTTCATTCGAATTGTTACGCGGCCTTCAGTTGTGGCTGTCGTCGCGGAAGGCGAACGGTAAATCTGCTGCCCTTGCCTTCTCCTTCACTTGAAGGGTCGATGGTTCCATGATGTTCAACCACAATTCGATGTGTGATGCTCAGCCCCAGTCCGGTGCCTTCGCCTGTTTCTTTGGTAGAGAAGAACGGTTCAAACAGGTGTTCGATGTTCTCAGCTTTCATGCCGTGTCCATTGTCCGAAATTTCAATGACAACCCAGTCGGTTTGTTCCTCCAGCCGCACGCACACGCGTCCGCCAGAATCTGTTGCCTGAAGTCCGTTGGCAACCAGATTTAGAACAACCTGTTTAATTTGCGAAGCGTTGATTTCCAGAAACAAAGGTTCGGTTCGATCGAATACGATTTCACGATCTTCGTATTTACTCATGGGCCGAATCATCGCCAACACTTCGCCGATGACTCGGGTCAGGTCGTTTTGAAGTTTCTCCTGCCGTTCATTTCGAGAGAAATCGAGCAGGCGTCGAGTAATCTGTCCGCAGCGTTTTGATTCCCGCTGAATCATTTCCAATCGTTCGATGGCTTCCTTTGTGTCTTCGTGATCGGGGTCCAGTTGATCGCTGAGTCGATACTGCAACGATTCTGCGGCCATGGAAATCGATGACAGCGGGTTGTTGATTTCGTGAGCAACACCGGCCGCCAGAAATCCGACGCCGGCCAGTCTTTCTGATCGAACCAGCTGCCGACTTCGTTCTTCAACTTTCGCACTTAGCTGGTCTTCAGATTCCTGAAACCGATCAGCCATACGGTTGAAGTCTGTCGTGAGTTCTTCGAATTCATCATTCCACCTGGAGATTGATCCAAGTCGATAGTCCGTGTCGCCATTTGCGATGCGCGACGCACCCTTTGTGATTGCTCTTAACGGATTGGAGATCCACTGAAACGCGTAGTAAATTGCAATGGCGTGAAAGCCGAGGGCTCCGCCAATTAATATCCAGACAAAGCTGAAGGCCAACTTTGACCGTTTGGCTTCCTTAAGCAGCGAAGCAGCGACGAAGCGTTCTTTCTCAAATGACGGCAATCGATCCAGCTTGTTGCCGATGTCGGCGACGATCAGGTTTGCTCTTAGACCGGTATTCTGTATTTCTGTTTCTCGCATATACCTGGAGTCACTTGGAAAAAATCGCAGATCCTTGCCTAGTGCGGCAAGGTTTTCCAGGTCTGCTTTGACAGCGTGCATGGTCACTTGCAGCACCGGATGTCTGCCCTGCCCTACTCCGCCAATCATGGGTTCATGAGCTGCTTCTTCGCAACGTGTCCAGAAGGCGGAAAGTTCGTTCTGAGCGGCTTTGACGCGAGCGTTATATTCGCTTCGCACGGCAAGAATCGCGGCGTCCTGCTGCAGATCGACGCGAGCGTACAAGGGAATGGGAATGGTGTACACCATCGTCAGCAATCGAGCTCGATCCGGGCTGTCATGGACGACGGTGTTCAAGCGAGTGACGGCGGATTGGTGCTGCCACAGTCCCCAGACTCCGAAGCCTGCAGTGAACAGCGTAAGCAGCAGTGCGCCAGTAAAACCACTGACAATGCGTCTTCGGATACTTCGAAAAAGGAACACGTAAACCTCCATGTTCACGCTATTCTTGAAACAGGTGAGGCCGGAAGTTTAGGCCAATGCCGTAAGTGCGCACAGAGGAAAGCAGCAGAATTTGCCGCTGTTAAACGCGGAAATTCTAATTCCGGCGAGTTTTTGCGTACAACTCTTTCATCAGTTCATCGATCGCTTTGGCCCGGTACAGCACGCATCGATCCGGTTTTTTCTTTTCAGCGGCGTCCACAGATTTGCGATTCAGGTCTGTCAGTTCAGCGAAATCGACCTGCCAGCCATTGTCTTTTGCAGCTTGAGTGAGTTCGCTTTGAGCTTCTGCAAGGAACTCCAAAAACTGGTTTTCGATTGCGGCACTTGCCGCTCGATACGGCGACTTCAGGGCCGGAATTGAGCCGCCACGAAGCTGGCTTGCTTTTGACTGAGGTTCTTCCTGTTCTTCAACTTCGACTTCGACTTTTTTTGAGGCGGCGAAAATCAAACGCACGAATCCCAATATCAAAGCCGGGCAGATAAACAGCAGCCCCCACTTCTGTCCTCGCGCGAGTTCCACGAGTCCAAATGTTGCCAGAAATGCAAAGGCAAGCAGCGACCATCGGCTGATCTGTGTACGTTTTTTGGCTGCCGCAGCGGCTGATTTACGTGTGACGACCGGGGCCTTGGGGGCGGCGATGTCTACCAGTTCGCCGGACACTGTTGGATAGGCTTCTATGTTGGCCACAACGACAGTAATGTTGTCGGCTCCACCACGACAATTGGCCAGGTTGATGAGCAGGCGAGTCGCATCGGCAGGAGGCAGGTTCGCTGCGACTGCTCCGATTTCGGTGTCGGAAACATGGCCCGTTAGTCCGTCGGAGCAAATCACAAACTGGTCACCGGCCTGAATGTGAAACGGGCCTTCGATGTCGATGTTTACGTTTTGGTCAGGACCAAGGCAGCGAGTAATAACATTGCGGGGGTGCAGCATGTCGACGTTTTCCATCGTCGCTCTTCCCTGCCGAATCATTTCCCATTGCAGGCTGTGGTCAAAGCTTAACTGCTGAATTTCGCTGTTGCGGACGCGATAGACGCGACTGTCGCCCACGTGTCCCACAAACGCCCCAAGTGGAGTCAACGCCAGCGTCGAGCATGTTGTGCCCATGTCAGCAAATTCAGGGTTTTCACGCGCCTTATCGTTGATCGCACGATTGGCGGCGACGATTGCTCCCTTCAAGCGTTCGGGAACGGATTCCGCATCCATCTTGAAGTAGGCCAGCGGAAGTGTGTCTACTGTGATGCGGCTGGCCAGGTCGCCAACGGAATGTCCACCCATTCCATCGGCGACGGCAAACAGGTGTCCGCATTCTTGCCATTCAACGAACTCTGTGCAAAGACGCACTGCCAGTGAATCCTGGTTCGCAGCTCGACGCATGCCGACGTCAGTGCGAGATGCATATTGAACCAGTGGCTGATCGCTCATCGAATTACCTGAATCCCTGGTGTGCAGTTGCTTTAACTGCCTTTTGTTGAAAACACGAACGCATCCGTGTGAAAATGATTCGGCTGCTTCGAGGGCTAAGTTGTAACTGCTCCAACTTCAGGGGCAATGAATCTGTCTGGTTGCGGCTGAAGTTTACTTACACTGCCTCACAACGCAATTCATCTGTTGCCCACCGTGCTTTCGCTTTATCAAAGTCGAAAACTTAAGCCTTGTTTTGTTCCCGAAAAAGAGTGCTCGAATTGTTTGAAGTTACCAATCAACGAAGCTCAAAACGTTGTGTTCTGGGTATCTTCTTTCCCGAAGATTGCCTGTTCGACCGATGGTTTGTACACAACCTGTTAATATGAAACAACTTGTGGTTTGGGTGGCGTTTAAAATCTGGCGTGCGAGATCTCAAAACTGATCTTGGGGGCATTTCACATTTTTCGTTACGCTTCGTGCCATTCATTGCTCTCAGTCGCAGCACGTCGGGCGTTTTTCCTGCACAACGTGCAACGGCCCACAATTGACGAGCGGGTTCCGTAAGCTTCCATAAGCCGATTATGATCAGACGTTCCGCCATCCTGTTGTTGTTAGTCACTCTGACTCAGGTCGGGTGCGTACATCGGCGTGTGACGATCAATTCGAATCCGACAGGAGCACTGGTGCGGATCGACGGTAAAGACATCGGCTATACGCCTGCGTCGATCGACTATACGTGGTACGGCACTCGAGAAATTCAGTTGCTGAAAGACGGCTACGAAACTCAGACGCAGCTGGTGGAAATTGGAGCACCGTGGTATCAGAAGTTTCCTTTGGATTTTGTCAGTGACAATTTCCTGGGGACGCATGTTCGAGACCACCGACGTTTCGATTTCAACATGCAACCGAAGCAGCCGGACGTTGCTTCAGATGTGATCCAGCGAGGTCGGTCACTTCGCAGCGAAGCCGTTCACGGCCTATAGCGATATGCCGCCGGTAATTTGTCAGCCAGCCTGCTTGGGACGTTACGGTCGCGTGTTGCAGTCGCATTCCTCTTGCGTAACAAGGACGTGTTCTGCAATACAGTTTTGTCTACCCATTTCCTTCTGGCGACGGGGAAACAGTTCGCAAGCCTGGCTCAACTGCCGGTATTCTGATTTCTGGCCACTGCTTTAGTTTTCGAACGATGCTGGCAGCACGTTGTCTTTCGCTCCATCGCTTCCTCGGACCACACCTCGTACTCCCAGAATCTCCGGGTGTCTGGCAATCTTGTCGCTGAACAACTGCATGTCCGCAATCACAGGCTTCAGGTTTTCCAGAAGCACGGCCATTGACGCTGACGTTGAATTCAGGTTGCGATAGACGGCCGGGTCGGTCAGCAGCTTTTTCAGCGTGCCATCGTTCTGGTTCATCATTCGAGATACGATGGCCAGTTCTCCGGTAATAGTTTCGATGTTGCTGAGCGACTGATTCAATCGGTTCACCATGTTCTGGCTGTGTTTCGCCAGTGGTGTTGTGGCCACGCTGATATTGTTGACTGTGGAATTGACTTCCTGAACAACTGAATTGACTGTTTGCAGAGTTGTTCGAGTTTCATTCAGTAATTCGGGCAGTGCCGAAAGAGTTGCTTGAAGCTGTTTTTGGTATCGAGGGTCGCTGATCAGGCTTCCGGCTGATGCCAGCGTCTTTTCGGCTGTTTGCATGGTGCGCGTGAATTGTTCAATAGCCACCGCCGACCGTTCAATGGTACTCACGCCGTCAGATCCGGATGCTTCCATCAGGCGATTCAGGTTCTGCCCCAGCCTTGACCATTCGTGGCCCGTGCTTTCGAACGAAGCCAGCGTGGTATTAATTTTACCTTCCATCCTCGCCACAACTTCCATTGGGTCACTGTTGGCTCGACCAGCGATACGGTCTCCATTGGCGATTGGTTGTCCGGTGCTGCCCGGAATGATTTCGATTGCTCCATCGCCCAGCAGTGAACGGCTGATGCGAGCCACGGAATCGTTGCGAAAGCTGAATTCCGAATCAATCAGCACCTGAGCCATCACTCCGCGGCCTTCCGCGACCAGCTTTAAAGACTGCACCTGACCGATACGAATGCCACTCATGCGAACAGGCGTTTCCGGATAGACGCCTGTCGCGTCTGGCATGACAATGCTGATGCTCGTGCCGGACTTCCAGCGATTGCCCAGTTCGCCGAACTTGAAAATCATCACAATGGCTGCCGCGATCGCAACAATTGCCATCACTCCAACCTGAAATTCCTGTTTGCGCTCGTCCATGATTGCTGTGCCGCTTTGTGTTTCTGTTTGACGAGTTTACCCGGCGATCCTGCCGGTGTTTTCCAGTTGTGGTCGCTTGACCTGATGCTGCGAGCTAACGTGCAGTTCGTCGCCGATGTATTCACGAATTCTCGGGTCGTCACTACTCGCAAGTTCGTCCAGAGTACCGTCGAACACGACCTGAGAATCTTCGTCAGCAAGTTTTGATCTGGGGTACAGCATGACGATGCGATCGGCGACGCGCTGAACAGTTCGCAAGTCGTGAGTCACGATGATTCCCGTTACTCCGTGAGCTTCTTTGACGGAATGGATCAGGTCATCGATGCGGCGACTGTTGACCGGGTCAAGTCCCGTTGTGGGTTCGTCATAGAACATCACTTCGGGGCCGAGTGCCAGTGCTCTGGCAAGTCCGACTCGCTTTTGCATGCCGCCCGAAATTTCGGATGGGCGTTTGTTGACGATGTCTGCAGATAGTCCAACTTCTGAAAGTCTTGTCAGCACTGTTTCGCGAATGCTGTTTTCCGATACTTCGTTGTTCTGACGCAATCCGAAGGCCACGTTTTCGTAGATTGTCAGGCTGTCAAACAATGCGGCCCCCTGAAACAGATAGCCTAGTTTTAAGCGTTGCCGTCTGCGTTCATCCGGCGTCATCAGCCGGACGTCTTTCCCGAACCATTGCAGTGTTCCTGAAGTCTGCGAAAGCAGTTGCATCATCACTTTCATGGTCACGCTTTTGCCGCAGCCACTTTCGCCAACGATGGCGACGGTTTCGCCTGCACTGATGTTCAGGTTCAGGTTCCAGAGAACTTTCTGACTGCCGAACATGCAACAGACGTCTTGTATTTCAATTGTGGAATTGGTGCGGTTCATCTGCACCACCCTGTCACAGCCAGAGACATGGCCTGTGGCCAGATCAGATAGTAGGTGGTGTTAAGGACAACCGTCAGCAAAAAGTCGAGTCCCAGAATGGCGATGAAGGAATACACAAACGACTGAGTCGCCGCTCGCCCCACGCCTTCTGCTCCGGCACCGCAATGGAAGCCCTGTCTGCAGGCAATGATGGCGATTGCACATCCAAAGAATACGCTTTTGACCAGCCCCGCAACAACGTCCCAGCCCGTCACGAATTGTTCGGCGTACATCCAATAGTGTTGACTGTTGATGCCCAGCACCTGCCAACTGAACAGCCATCCCGCCAGGATGCCGACAGAATCTGCGATGGCTGTCAATAATGGAATCAGCGTGACACACGCCAGAAATCGAGGGACCACCAGATAGTTGACCGGATCTGCTCCCAGAGCGCTAATGGCGTGAACCTGTTCCGTGACTCGCATTGTCCCCAGTTCTGCCGCCATGGCTGAGCCCACTCTTCCGGCCAGCATCGTGGCGGCCAGCACTGGACCGAGCTCAGAGACCAGCGTCATGGTAATAATCGCTCCCAGACGCGATTCCATGTGCATCATCTTGAACTGATTGTACGTTTGTACGGCCATCACCATGCCGATAAACGTCCCTGTGACAAGCACCACCGGAACGCTGCGGACGCCTACTTCGTACAGGATCGGCACGATTGTGTGCCGCTTGGGAAGTCCTCGCCGCATTCCTGCCAGCATGCGCAGCGAAAACACGGCAAGTCCCCCGAACCCGCAGAAAAATTCCTGCGTCAGGCGACCAATGGTGGTAATCGGGTTGGAGATTGTTGTAGCCATGGCATCAACAATTGTATTTGACCATGCGAAAACGGAGCGAGACCAATTTGTTGGCCGTTATGGCCCGAATCGTTGAATCTGCAGCGAAAAGCGAATAACCTCGTACTTGGTTAACTGCCTTCCCCATTTCCCCTCACTGAATCTTCCTAACAAGGGCTGTGCCCTTGACCCATTGGCGTGGCATGTGGAAGCTTATGGAATGTCCCATGCGCCGGGCCGCTCCGTTGTTGCTACGAAAACATGCGCGCATGATTTTTGGTAAGACTCTAACACCCTCAGGATCGAGTTCGTCATGAAAGTTACATCAGTTCTGTTTCTGTCGCTGTTTACCGTTAGTGCTGCATTTGGGCAGTCAGAGCCTTCTGAGGCCGACAAATTGCTCTTCGAAGCTGTGCGGACGGCTGGCGGGCAGGCCTTGCAGCTGGCCAAAAACGACGCTCGGCTGACAATTGCGTTTCACCTGTCGGACAAGGAAATCACAGACGACACACTTAAAATTCTGGCCGGTGCCAGCAACGTGTATTCAGTCAATTTGCGCGGCACGAAAATTACAGATGCCGGTTTGTCGCACCTGGCGGGGCTGACTGACCTTGTGCGTTTGCATCTGGAAAAAACAGCCGTCACTGATGCCGGGCTGGCCAATCTAAGCGGTATGCAGAAACTTGAATACCTAAACATCTACGATACCGCCATTACCGACGCCGGAATGAAATCGTTGGAAGGTCTTAAGGGACTAAAAAAGTTGTTTGTGTGGCAGACGAAAGTCACTGAAGCCGGCCAGGCTCCACTAAAGGCTGCGTCGCCGGAACTGGAGATTGTGCCGGACTTTAAGAAGGATCGCGAACAGGCGATTGTTGAAGCCGAACGTGCAGCCGAAGATGCAGGCAAAGAAGTTGACGAGCTGACGGCGATGATTCCAGAAGCAGAAAAGGCGGCCACAGAAGCTGCTGCAAAAGCCGCCGAAGCGACGAAAGCTCTGGAAGCCGAAAACGCAAAAGTCGCCGCAGCCAACGCAACAGTTGCCCAGGCTGAGAAAGCTATGGCAGGTGCTGTAAAAGCCGTGGAAGACCTGAAGGGTAACGCAGACGCTCCGAAGGAAGTTGTTGAGGCCGCCGCGAAAGCTGTTGCAGATTCCACAAAAGCCGTTGAAGAAGCGAAGAAGGCTGCCGAAGCTGCGATGAAAGCCGTTGAACCGGTAAAGAAGGCTGCTGACGAAGCAACCAAGGCTTCTGGCGAAGCAAAAAAGAAGATTGAAGACACAAAGAAGAAAACAGAAGAAGCGATCAAGAAAGCGGCAGACCTGAAAAAGCAAGCGGAAGAATTGAGAGCCAAAGGATAGAAACTCGCTCGATCCTTTGGGCTGTTGCTGTAACCGAAGTCTTGAGGCGCTTGAATCAATCAGGCGTCCATTTTCTGTCTTGTGAATTCAACGAACTGTTGGCCGAAAGCCACGACCTATGACTGCGGATGCCCTGCCCGACTTGAAAACA
Source organism: uncultured Planctomycetaceae bacterium (assembly GCA_937916515.1). Classification (GTDB taxonomy): domain Bacteria; phylum Planctomycetota; class Planctomycetia; order Planctomycetales; family Planctomycetaceae; genus Fuerstiella. The sequence goes on from CALFSX010000212.1 coordinate 86,478, forward strand.
GCGGAGTCAATGTTTCATGGTGCGATGGGGCAAATCGATTTTGCTCGCCGCTACACATTGGAATTATTGGAAGCGACTCCCAGGGATGTTTGGTTTGAAATGCCGGCTGGCTTGCCAACTCATGTTGCCTGGCAGGTTGGGCATCTTGCCGTGAGCCAGTACGGATTGCTGATGTTTCGTATCAGAGGTCGTCGCCCGGAAGATTTGGAATTGATTCCGGGCACATTTCGAAAAGCTTATGGACGAAGTGCCGTACCGAAACCGGACGCTTCAACTCAACCCACTGCCGATGAACTGTTGGATCGCCTGAATCGAGTTTACGAATTGGCGCATGGCGAACTAGCCGATATCGATCCCAGTGTGCTGTTGGAACCGATCGATATGCCGTATGCCGTGTATCCGGTTAAGCTGGGAGCCATACTGTTTTGCCCGATGCACGAACAGATCCACTGTGGTCAGATCGGACTGCTAAGACGGGCTCTGGGACTGGAATCTGTGCGTTAGTCCGAAGATTTGAACTGTGAGCCCCGCTGCTAATACCTGTGGGGCTCAGTTCGTTTTTTGCCAGTCCTTCCTGGCTGCCCGTGGCTGTTGGTCGCGAGCGGTTACAAAGTCTATTTAAAACAGTCGGTTGTATCCATTCAATGCTGCAACTCGATAGGCTTCGGCCATTGTTGGGTAGTTGAACGTGGTATTCATGAAGTAGTGCAGGCTGTTGGCTTCGCCCTGTTGTGACATGATTGCCTGGCCGATGTGAATGATCTCCGATGCATTCACACCGAAGCAATGGATGCCCAGAATCTCCAGCGTCTCACGGTGAAACAGCAGCTTCAGCATGCCCACCGGTCGCCCCATGATTTGTGCTCGAGCAAGGCTTTTGAACATTGAATGCCCTACTTCGTACGGCACGCATTCTTCTGTCAGCTGCCGTTCTGTTTTGCCCAGCGAGCTGATTTCCGGGCTGGTGTAGATTCCGGTGGGAACCTGTTCCATCTTAAATGCGTCGCAAAGTCCGCTGCCCAGATGTCTTGCGGCGAAACGTCCCTGAACATAGGCCGCACTTGCCAAAGATGGCGGTCCGATTACGTCACCCACTGCATATATATGGGCCTGTGTCGATTGAAACGTTTCGTTGACTTCAATCTGGCCACGATGATTGGGAGTAATGCCGACACAACCCAGATTCAGTTCTTCAGTATTACCGGATCGCCCGTTCGCCCACAGTAAAACATCGCTGCGCAGTTGTTTTCCAGACTTCAGGTGCACCAATACGTGATCGTCAAACGTTTCGACGTGGTCGAATATTTCGTTGTGTCGAATTCGAACACCTGTGTCTCGCATGTGATACGACAGGGCGTCACAGATTTCGTCGTCCAGAAATTCCAGAAGGTTTGAACGAGTGTTGACGAGGTTCAGTTTTACATCAACGTTTCGAAACATCGACGCATATTCGCAGCCGATCACACCCGCTCCGTAGATCGTCATCGAACGCGGAGTTTCAGGCAGATCCAGAATTGTATCGCTGTCGAAAATTCGCGGATGAGTAAAGTCGACTCCTTCGGGACGATACGGTCGCGAACCTGTGGCGATTACAAATGCGGAGGCCCTCAATGTAATATTCGTGCCGTCTTCATGACGCACATTGATATGGTTTGCGTCCAGAAACGATGCGGTGCCTTGAATAACTTCCACGTCGTTTCGATCGTAAAAGCTACGACGCATTTCAACCTGTTTTTCGATGACCGTTTGAGCACTTCTGCGAAGATCGCGGAAAGACACCTCCACGTGCTTGCCCGTTTGACGAAATTTGGCGTCGCTGTTGACTTCCATCATGCGGTAGATTGCAGCACGTAACGACTTGCTGGGAATGGTTCCCAAGTGCGTGCAGTTACCGCCAATGCGAGGCTGCTTTTCGATGACCGCGACAGACTTGCCCTGTTTGGTGGCTTCCATTGCGGCACCTTCGCCGCCGGGGCCTGTTCCAATCACAATGACGTCAAACGTCTGTTCTGGCTTTAGGGGGCTTTCCTGAAATTGTGGTTCGCTCATGTTACTTGTGTATTTGTGCTGCGTTTGTGTTTGTGCTGCGTTGATGACGTCTGAGATGGTTCTGGCAATCGCTTTGGCATGAAGGCGTGGCAGCCAGATGGTCTGTTTGCAATGTAATTCGAACGCTGTCAGTTTGCCGCCGGGATAAGTCCGTTATGGCGAAGTAGTGCGCTTGTGTCAGGTTCGCGGCCTCGGAAGTCCTGATACACGTCCATTGGGTGCCGACTTCCGCCTTGAGACAATACGGTGTCTCGGAATTTTCGACCCGTTGCAGCCACAGCGGCTGCATTGTCCAGACCGGCTTCTTCAAAGGCCGCAAATGCATCTGCGCTTAACACTTCGGCCCATTTATAGCTGTAGTAGCCTGCCGCATAACCGCCAGCAAAGATGTGTTGGAACGAACACAGAAACTTGTTTTCCGGCAGTGGAGGCATCGGTGAAGTTTTTTTGGCAATCTCCGCATGCACGTCAAAAATTGATTCGTCACCAGCCGGATCAAACGAAGCATGCAGCGCCATGTCTGTCATGCCCAGTTGCAGTTGTCTTAACATGTTTGATGCGGCACGGTAGGTTCTGGCGTTGCAGATTTTTTCGAACAGTTCGTCGGGAAGTACTTCGCCGGTTTGGTAGTGAATGGCCATTCCCAACAGCGTTGGACGGTGGTAACACCAGTTTTCCATAAACTGACTCGGAAGCTCTACTGCGTCCCATTCGACTCCACTGATCCCGGAAGCGTCTCTAAGGTCAACGGTGGTTAGCATGTGCTGCAGACCGTGGCCAAATTCGTGAAACAACGTTTCCACTTCACGAAACGTCATCAGTGATGGAGTATCGCCGACTGGGGGAGTTCCGTTGCAGATCAAATGAGCAACGGGCAATCGCAATTCAGAGCAGTCAGCTGATCTGGCGATGCAGACGTCCATCCACGCGCCGCCGCGTTTGTTTTCGGGGCGAGAATACAGATCCAGATAGAATCCTGCGATGTGGGTTCCGGCTTCGTTGTAGACTTCAAAATAACGAACGTCCGGATGCCACACGGGGGCTTTGCCGTCAGCTGGTGTGACTGTAATTCCAAACAGTCTGTTGCATAAAGAAAACAGACCATCAAGGACTCGTGGTAATGAAAAATACGGTCGTAGTTCTTCATCGGTATAAGCGAATCGTTCTTCGCGAAGTCGTTCTGCCCAGAACGCGATATCCCAATGAGCGAGCTCCCCGGCGTGTCCGTGTTGATTGGCGTACTCGGTAACTTCCTTTAGTTCCTGCACGCCGCTGTCGAACGAAGCTGATAACAGATCATCAAACATTTTTTGTACGGCATCAGCATCTGTCGCCATCTTCCGAGACAGGCTTAGTTCTGCAAAATTCGCATAACCCAAAAGTGCACACTTCTCTTTGCGAAGCGTCAGGATGTCCTGTATCAGTGGACCGTTGTCCTGTTTTCCACTCGCCGCGCGACTGACAAACGCAAGATAGGCTTGCTTGCGCAGTTCGGGATTGCGGCAGTGTTCCATGAACGGGCCAAAGCTGGGGGCATCAAGCTTAATTCGCCACGGTCCGTTGTCGGCATTTGCTGTCGCCGGTTTGTTTTCTTCGGCAGCGGCCCATGCGGAAGCAGCCATTTTCTTGTAGCTGTCCGGCAAGCCCTCTGCGTCTGCGACATCTGTGATGTCAAGGTGCCACCCTTTTGTGGCGTCAAGCACGTTGTTGGAAAAGTCGCTTCCAAGTTTGGACAGTTGTTGAGCGATTTTATTGAATCGATCTCGTGACTCAACCTCCAGCCCGATTCCGGATTGTTCGGAGCTAAGAATCGATTGTTCGACAATTCGTTGCTTTGCAGAAGGCTGTGAAGCCCAATCCGCGGAGTCTCGCAGAGCACAAAATCGCTGGTAAAGTGATTGGCTTTGCTTCAGTTTCAGGCCGAAGTTGACAATGTCTGAAAGTACGGCTTCGTGAGCTTCTCGAAGCTCGTCGCTGTTGGCAACACCCAGCAGGTGATTCACTGGAGCCCAGCCATATTCAAATAGCAGGTCTATTTGGGCCATTGGAGTCATCAGGGCATCCCAGTCGCCTGGCGTGGCTGCTTCTGCGTCTGCCTGCAGAGCTTCTGATTGTTTAATAATCGCTGCCGCGGCAGGCGCGATGTGTTCAGGCAGAATCATGTCGAAAGCGGGAAGTCCTGAGCTGATCAGCAGTGGGTTGTCGGCGCTCATGAAAAGTCCGTCGTTGATTGAATAGTTGGTAAAGTGGGGATCACTGAAGAGAGTCAACATTGCGGTAATCGAATCGCACAACTTAGAAGACGCCGTTTGTTGACGGTTAACTGCAGAGTTGTACACCGAGTCCGGATGGTGTTCGAGGTCTAATCCGGCGATATGCGATATGCAGTCATGATTGAGACGCCGCAAAAATGTTAGGGCAACATTCTTGTGCGCAGCGGCTAACTTCAGGCGAAAATTGCTGACGGATGTACCTGCAGGGCTGCAGGTACACCTGTCTTGCGTGCGTGCAATTTGGGAAGATGGCCGGTTGTTGTGGTTGCAAGTCAATCGCAGCAAAAAAATAAAAACGAAAAAAGGTAACGCGAAGTTTTAACATCGTTGGATTTCGCGATTGTCGGCGAATGCTGTTGTCACTATAAATGCTGTTCAATGCCATGGCTGGTTGATTTGGTTTTCTCGGATCGCACGTTCTGTGCTGTTTCCTTTCCGATGCCAAAAGTGCCTTCAACCTACCCTCATCTATTCTTCGCCTCTCATTCGCAATGTTTCTTCTCTAATTCATTGTGGCTGAGTGTTTTCCTTTGAAAATGGTATGGCTCATGCAAAACCATCAGTTCGATCTAAAGTCCGGTCAGTCTATTCGCCTTGGAGACTACAAGGTGACCTTGCTGGAAATTGAAGACGATGCTGCTGTTCTCGAGATCGAGGGCCCTGATGGATCCGTGCGGTCCGTGCGGATTGAACCAATCGGTTTTTGTTCCAGCGACAACGAAGTTGATGAAGAATTGGCCGTACTGGTTTAGTACGCCAGAGGTTTCAGCACGCACGTCCTGAATGATCGGTGCCTGTCTTCACGTCCTCTTTGACGAGGAAAGTTGAGGCTTTTGCCGCTTCAGACCACGCCCTTTCAGATTGAAGTTGGCGTTTCTGCGCGCTGTCGTGAAATCGCACTGCTCCAGGCCTGCTTCGACGATTCAGCGCTGTCACTCGCTTTTCGACACGGACCGTTCCTGCAAGAATGGTTGTGCGCGAATCAATGTGAAATGCGCGGGCCTGAATTGGTTCGGGATTGTTCTTGCTGCACACTTTTCGGAGCATCCGTCTATGCGTCGACACGCCCTCTCCTTTGTTAACGCGTTGGCACCTTTGGTTCTTGTGCTTTCGATTCAGTCTGTTTCGTTCGGTCAATCCGTCACTGTGAAAGCGGTTGAGGACGGATTTAGTGCCTTGTTTGATGGGAAGACCACAACAGGCTGGAACGGCGACACTTCGGTTTTTCGGATCGAAGACAACTGCATCGTTGGTGGTCAGCTAAAGGAAAAGATTCCTCACAATTTTTTTCTGGCCACTGACGCGGAGTATAACGACTTCGAACTTCGACTCGATTTTAAGCTTATTGGAGCGAATACGAATGCCGGTGTGCAGATTCGTAGTGAACGTATTCCGGATCATCACGAGATGATTGGCTATCAGGCAGACCTTGGGCAAAAATACTGGGGGGCTTTGTACGATGAGTCGCGACGTCGCAAAGTGCTGATCGGTCCGGATCTGGATGAGCTGAACAAAGTTTTGAAGCTGGAAGATTGGAATTCTTACCGCATCGTCTGCAAAGGTCCGCGAATTCAACTTTGGATCAATGATTTTCAAACCGTTGACTACACCGAAGCGGAGAAAGACATTCCGCTGAAGGGAAAAATCGCCGTGCAGATTCATGGTGGTCCCGCCGGTGAAGCGTGGTATCGCAACATCAGAATCAAACCATTGAAATAGCTGACTGCCGAACGCCAGTGCCTGTTTTTTTGCCTGAAATTTACCTTTTGTTGTGGACGGTTCTGGCTCGTGTGAACCAGCCCACATCTTCCGATTCGCGTTCTCTGGGGCCACAAATCAGCGAAATTCGCTGTTGGCGGTTCCTTTCCACAAACTTCGAAAACCAAAGTTAGATTGCATATGTCTGAGTCGCCTGTAAATTGGAATAGTTCGCAACTAACTGCCGGATGGCAAAAGGGTGTGACCGCGTTCTACTACGCATTGGGAATGACTGAGGCAGACTTTGGAAAAGCGCAGGTTGCTATTGGTGTTCCGCTGCTGGAAGGAAATACCTGCAATGTTCATGCGTATGAACTTGCGACACAGCTGAAGAAAGGTTGTGAAGACGCAGGCATGCTGGCCTTTCCATTTGGAACACCAGGAGTCAGCGACAATCTTTCCCAGGGTCACGAAGGAGGTAACGCCAGTCTTCCGTCTCGTAACCTGATTGCCAACAGTGCGGAGTGTGTGGTAACGGCTCATTGTTACGACGCTTTGATCGGCATGCATCATTGCGACAAAAACGGCCCCGGCTTTGCTATGACGTTGGCTCGCACCAATTACCCGGGGCTGATTGTGAGCGGCGGCAGCATTCTGCCTGGTTGTCATAAGGGAAAAGACGTCACAATTTTGGACGTCTACGATTCTCAAGCGGCTGTTTCCGTTGGTCAGATGACCGAAGCGGAAGGCGATGAAATTCTAAGATCGGCGTGCCCAGGGCCCGGCGGATGTGGCATCGCAGCATCTTTCAACACCTGGGGAATTGCCAGCGAAGCGATTGGGTTGATGCTTCCCGCCAGCAGTTCGATTCCGGCTGTTGATGCGGAAAAGCGAGCCGAATGTCTGCGAGTTGGAGCAGCATTGAAAGTACTTCTGGAAAAGAATATTCGCCCCAGAGACATCCTGACCAAAGCTGCATTTCGTAATGCGGCTGTTTCCATTGCGGCTGCGGGCGGATCAACGAATGGTGTGCTGCACCTTCTGGCACTGGCACGAGAAGCTGAAGTGGAATTTGGTTTGCGAGATCTTCAACAGATCTTCCGAGAGACGCCCGTCCTGTGCAGCTTTGCTCCACGAGGAAGCCGCACAATGGTTGATCTACACCGCATTGGCGGGACTCCGGTCCTGCTGAAGCACTTGCTGGATTGCGGGCTGTTGGATGGATCGTGCATGACGGTGACCGGAAAAACAATGGCGGAGAACCTAAAGGATGTTCCGGCTCCACCGGCGGATCAGGATTTAATCGTAAGTATGGAAAACTGCTACAAGCCGTTCGCTGACATGCAGATTTGCTTTGGCAATCTGGCTCCCGATGGCATTGTGTTTAAAGTTTCCAGCATGAAAGATCCAGTGTTTGAAGGTACGGCGATCTGTTTCGACGATCCTCGCGAAATTGTCAAGGCTGTGGAAGAACGTCGAATCAAGCCCGGCAGCGTGATTGTGCTGCGATATTGGGGGCCGGTCGCTTCAGGAATGCCTGAGGTGCTGGTTGCCACTGCCGCGTTGGCGGTTCCGGAACTGGATGGCAAAGTGGCGTTCATTTCTGACACGCGAGTGTCCGGCGTATCGCACGGGGCCATTGGAGTTCACTGTGCTCCAGAAGCTGCCGTCGGCGGCCCGATTGCCTGTGTTCAGGATGGAGACCTGATTAAGTTTGATCTGATCAACGGAACGTTGGATGTCAACATTTCCGACGATCAGTTGCTGCAGCGAAAGGAAGCTCTGAAGCCATGGGTTCCTCGCGATCCTCGCCGAGGATACCTGGCAGACTTCTGTGCGACGTCTGCTCAGGCAAACCACGGTTGCGTCAGTTCCGCGTTGATCCCTACGGCAAGGTGATTGCCACTGGACACGAAATCGATAGCACTTTGAGGAATGTCAATTACCGATTGCGTACAGTGTTTCCTGACGTGCTCGCCCAGCGACACGAATGTAAATGCGATTGTCCACGATGGTGGGAGTTGCAAAGGATTCCGTGCCCAGCTGGTTGCGAGCAATTGCCTGAAAACGCTGTGGGTCTGCCTTAAAGACAAACGTGACACCGCGTTCGTTTGATGCGAATATCGTGTCTCCGACAAGTACTGGAGACGCGGATACTGGCCCCTGCAATCGTTCTTTCCATTGTTCTTTTCCGGTTTTTGCTTCCCAGCAGTATGCGAGACCATTGTCGTCAATGGCGTAAAGGTAGCCGTTGTGAATCAGCATGGATTGTTCATAGCACTTCACCTGGTTGCTCCACAGGATTGTTCCGGATCCATCCGCCTTTACCGCAACCGTTTCTTTCTTCGGATATCCACCACTGGCATACACGGTGTCTTCATCCCAGACGACAGTGCCACAGGTTGCCATGGTTAGACACTTTGCCGACCAGAGTGGTTGTCCGCTGCCTGGTGCATAAGACGCCAGCATCTCTGATCCGCTAAGGAATAACTGTTCTTTTCCAGCGACGGTTGCAACTATTGGTGACGACCAGTTTAGCTTTGCTGGACGCTGTTGTTGCCACACGAAATTCCCCGAAGTGGTGTCGAGCGCTTTCAGCCAGGCTCCTGTGTCGCAATCGCCGGATACGATCAGCGTGTTGTTATAAAGCGTTGGAGATGCGGCATAGCCGTATTCGTATTGCCGAGGCAGGAACGCGCCGACGTCCTGACGCCAGACGATTTCACCCTGCATGTTGATCGCGACGGCTTCAATTTTGTTGTGATGACAAAACGTTGCATAGATGCGGGTTCCATCACTGCAGGCTGTTGAAGACGCGTGAGTGTTTTTCGCATGGAGTTTGGGGAAGCCGCCCTGGCTAATAATCGTCGCCCACTGTTGCTTACCAGACTTTCGATCGAAGCCAAAAACAGCCTGCCGCTCAGACTGCTCATCTGCACTCGTCAACACAATCAAGTCGCCAATGACAGTTGGTGAAGAGTGGCCTCGTCCGGGGACGTCCACCTTCCAAATTACGTTCTTCGTTTCTGTCCACGTCGTTGGAACGTTTTGCCCGGGAGCGGCGACGTTGTTACTGTTGGGGCCACGCCATTGAGCCCAGTCTGCCGCAAAAGTTGGCGAATTGAATAGCAGCAGGGTAAAGATGGTTAAGGCTAAGCGTGTGAGCATTGTGGTGGCTTCCGAAATGGTCTGGCGAAATCATTTAGTGGCCAGTGTCGCTTCGTACGCTATTCCGTCAAGTTGTTCGGCTTGAAACTAAGCACAACATCATAAGTTTTGTTCGCCTGTCTGCTATTGAAGCAACTCACGCGTCGCCAGTCGTGTGGGCAAGTCACCAGTTGAAGATTCTGCGTAAGGCTCGTCAGTGCGTGAGGCGTGATTGAGATTCGTCCATCACATTGGTTTAACGATGGACGGACCTCAGGCTTCATACGACTAATGTTTAACCAACACGACGACTGTCATTCGTCGTTGGTCGTCATTCTGCGGGAACAAACCAACTGCCGAAAGGCTTCCGACGACTACGGGGTGGTCGATCTGACAGATGGTGTTGCATTCCATGGTGTGTAGTCCCAGCTTAAAGCGATCCAATTCACTGCCGGATGCTTCTTTTAGCGAAACATCTGTGATCGTTGACAGCGTTGTCTGCAGCTGAATCTGCACTCCTTCTCCCTGCCAGGTTTCCAGCATTCGGGGAGTCACACTTGCGACAATGCCGACGTCTGTTTGATTGACGATCAGTTGCTCACCCATCGCCCCGGCGCCGACAACTGGCACCTTCCCGACTATCAAAGGCATTTTTTGGATGCTGTTCAGGTTGCTGGTGAAGCGGCTTCGCCCGCGTACGGTCGCGTGAAATCCACCTGTGGACTCGCAGGCATTGTTGACTTCGGTCAGTGCCTTTTCGGTCGCCAGCGTCAGCGAAAGTTCCCGAAGCTCTTCTGCATTCAACGGTAGCCACCAGATTTCCATTGATACCGTTTGCCCGCCAAGTGTGTTGTCCAGAAGTTGCTTCAGGAAGGCCGACACCAACTTGTGATTTGATTCAGTTTGACGAATCAGCAGTGTGTCATTGACTGCTGAAATCGTGGCATTTCCACCGTTGAGTTCCCATGATGGTGAATCAATTGAGTCCGCAAGAGTTTGGATCAAATCAGCGTGTTGGTCGTCGGACTTGTAAACTCTGATTCCACGCGACCTCAGCACCTGAGGCTGCTGCCAGGCACCTGTTCCACCGCCCCCGCCTAATTGAGTTGTTGAGTTTGTATGTGAGAACGGCGTCGCCGGAATGCTAAAGAATCCGCCGCCACCGCCGAGTCCCTGTTGGCCCATTTGTTCGTTGATGGATTGCGGCGAAGTGTTGTCATTGTTGACAAGTTCACCCAGAGGATAGAACTTCAACGCCATTGGCTCGTCAACCGCTCGTTTTTCATCAGGCACAGCGTCTTGTGCGATTGCGTTTGTGCATAGCTTTAGACACAGAATCAGGCAAACGACGGATGCGAGTGGTTTCATGGGGAGATTCCGGTGGTGTTTGAGAGGGCTTGGGCAAAGGCCAACGTGGTCCATGCTGGCTTAGTCTTATCAGTTACGTGTTTTCGGCGTACTGACCGCCAACTGTCGCGAGTGACGGGGTTTACCCATCAGCTTTGTCGCACACACGAGCCTGTGATTTAGACGGCATTGGCCCAAATTCAGACGGCGAATCAGGCCGCCCTGCTCCATTACGCAAACGTCTCAGCATAATCCGGAAGAATCGTGGACAAAATCAGAGTTTGGGAAGATCTATTTCATCAGCGGCAACTTTCGGCAGCGTGAACCATGGAAGCGTTTCATGAACTTCTTCGTAGTCTTCATCGCCAGCGGGCAATCATTCTTTGCCGGTGCATTGCTGATTGTTTGTGCTACGTTGGTGGGTGCAAAAGCCCGTTCAACATGGAGCAAGCGGCTGGATTCTCTTGTGCTGTTTCTGGGACTCTTGTTGGCCATTCTTTCTGCAACGCCGCTGCCAATATTTGTTTGGCTTGTTCTTTGCGGATGTACTGTTTGCCTGTTTCGACGTTCGTTGAGCACGAAAAAGTGGTTGGTGGGCCTGGTATGCACAATGTGGTGTACGGCTGCGATTAATGAAACTCGTTGGCAGCTGACTCCTCAGTTGCCTCAGCAAATACGACGTCAGAACCTGCCTCTGGTTGTATTGGCTGATTCAGTAACGGCGGGGCTTGGCGAAGGTGAAGCGATTACGTGGCCGCAGCTGTTGGCTTCAAAAAGTGAATTCGAAGTGATTGATCTGTCTCATGTTGGTGAAACAGTTGCTTCAGCGACAAAGAGATCTCAGCAATATGAACTGCCAGAACACGCGGTGTTTATTCTGGAACTCGGAGGCAACGATATTCTTGGCTCAGCGTCATCGGCGCAGTTTGAGGCCGATCTGGAAAAGCTGCTGGCTTCACTTGATACGCCAAACCATCACATTTTCATGTTCGAGTTGCCGCTGATTCCGTTTCACAACAGTTGGGGGCTGATTCAGCGAAAAGCAGCCACAAAACATGGAGTTTTGTTGATTCCGAAATGGCGATTGGCGTCGGTGTTTTCCGGGTCGACCTCCACTGTGGATTCGATCCATCTTTCACAGGAAGGACACAACCGAATGCAGGAAATCGTTACAACAGTCTTAGGCCTGCCAAGTAGGTCATGGGTGGCCCCCGATTTGGCTTCTTGATTGTTGTCAGTACCTGAAACTGCAGCATGCCGTTTCATCAAGCCCGGAAGCTAACGGATGACTACTGGCAGTGCGACCAGTTCTTTGTCTTGCGGAATGAAGTAAGGGAAAGCATGTGTTTCAATTCGCGTTTCAAATTCGTCCACAGCAGACTTTCTTAAAGCTTTGTCTTTTTGATGCCTCGCTTCCATCAATGCGACTGCATTGCCAAGGTTCGCTCGCCAGATCGGCTCGCTGTTCCCCTGCACCAGCAATTCAGCGATTAACATAAGTTGTGGATCGGAAGGTGGCTCAGCAAATTCGCGATTTCTTGACGCTGTGGGTATTTGGCTCGCAATGATGGGACTTAGGTCCTGCGCGCGGTTCGTGACTCTTAGCAGGAAGACCGTTGTGCTGCCTTCGTCGATAAGTAGACCATTGTCCAGCAGTTTTGCTTTCAACGATTTTTGCAGTGCTTCTCGCACTTCAATTGCTTCGGCACCGGAATCTCCCACAATCACCGACACTTTCACTGAATCGTCGGGATGCAGAAGCGACGTGGCCTTGTTTTTCATCGCTTCCAGAGATGCATCAATTTCAGCCCAGGGGATTTCGGTAATCTGCAGTTCTTCAGGAGCCGTGGAAAGTGAAGCACACAGGTGATTGTCATCCAGTATTCCCAGAGTATTAACAGGATGGTTGCCGGTTTCAGCGAGAGCGACGATGCGTTCTGATCCTCGATCAAAAATATTGTTGCAAACCAGCCAGGCTTTTCGTTCAGGAAACCACTGCAGCGGATTGTTAAACATTGAAAGGTTATCTCGAATGGGTCGTTCAATCGTCAATTCGCCTCGGCCATTCCAGCACAGAAGCCGAGCTCCATTCAGCGTTGAGATTGCCGCAAGTTCCTGATTGTCTGCCGAAAAACCGAGTGACTTCAGCGACGAATAGACCGCTTGCGCTTTTGCGTTTGCAGCCGCGCTTCGCGAATTACCAAAGTAGCGAGTCATCACGGCCAACGGTTTACCCGATTGCGAGTCACAAACGGCCAGTTGGTTTTGAACCACGGCTGCGATGTACTGACTGTCGTTTGATATGGCAACGTTGCCGCTGTTGATTTTTGCGTCGGCGATTTTTTGTGGCTTTCGCGATTTACCGTCTTCGCAGTTCCATACCAGAAATTCGTCTGACCAACGATCGCCGACAAGCAATGACTTTGATGTCAGCAAAATTGTATCGACAAACCGCTTGTTGTCGCCCGCAGCTGTAAACAGTGTCTTCCCTGTATCTGTGTCCCAAACGCTGACGTCTGTTCCCTGCTGACCGAAACTATGGGATGCGGCTGCGAGAAATTTCCCATCTGCGGACAGTACCGTTGGTACGTCGTTTTTGATCTCGCCTTGCAAAGTCGAAACAACGGTCTGCATCTTGACAGACCACACCTTATTTCCCACAACGAAAACAGGGCAACCTGCGGGGCCGAATGTTGTCGATTCCGTGGCGTTTCCAACAATGAATGGAGTTCCAGGATTATCCGTCGTTTGAAATGCGGATTCCAGGTTGGAATGGGGTGTTAGATCTGCAGCCGGTTCTGATGCTGGGGATTCTGTGACTGTTGTCTTACTTACCAGGCTTCCTACGATTTCTGGTTTTCGCGTGTCGTTTTCATTAGCGGGTGCGAAAGCTGTGCGTGTTTCGATCGGGCTGTTCCTGGTTGGCCCCGTATCGCTTTGGGAAAGAGTTTTGTCATCTTCACCTTCGGCAACGCGGCCCTGCGTTGGCTGATTTTTCTTTTCACCAGCAGGCTTTTTTCTGGGCTGCTGATTTTTGGGAGTTGCCGCTGGTGCTTGATTGTCGACTGGGGATTCGTATGAACCGGCCACATCTGTTTCGCCGAGTGTCATGTAGTAGGCGGCGTAAACGACTGCAGAAAAACAGAAAACAACGCCGGCTGCAAGGGCCGCCCACGGATGGACCTTCACTCCAAAAATATCAAGCTCAGCTGAATTGTCAGCTTGTCGGGACCGAACTTTGCTGGCCGACCTAACTTTGCCTTTTCGTGGGGGAAGTTTCGCTGCCGGAGGAGCTTCCAGCCATGTTGATGCCAAGCGAGAACTGGATGCCGATGATGGCTGTTTCTTTTTCGCCGCTGCAGTTCGCATGGCCGAACTTCGATTTGCCGGAGCACGCGTGGCAGCAGATCGAGCGGCAGCGGGCGATCGCTTTTTTGTAACGCTGCTGCGACTGGAACTTTGACTTGAACTGGAATGATCTGAAGGTGTGCCGTTCAAAATTGCAGGATCGACCGGATACTGAGAGCTGGATGACGGAGTTCGCAGACCATCCAGCACGGCTTCAGCAAACTCTTCGCAGCTGGAAAATCTGTTAGCTGGAGATTTCTCAATGCTTTTCTGAACAGCCAAAGCTAGGTCGCGTGGGATATCTGATCGGAACGATGAAAGCAGTTCCAGCTTCTTCTGCGTCTGATTGATCATGGTCGCCGTGGCGCTTTTGCCCTGCATTGGAGGGCGGCCACACATCGCATGATAAACCGTCATTCCCAGCGAATACTGATCGGCGCGTCCGTCGTAGGCTCCCCCAAGAATTATTTCCGGCGACAGGTAGTTGGGTGTCCCCAGTACCACGCCAGACGCAGTGCCGCTGGAATTGAGTTCGGTGTGTTCGCCGTGCATGATCTTTGTCAGACCGAAGTCGCCCACATAGGCGTTGTCGTCGCTGTCGAACAGAATGTTTGCCGGCTTGACGTCTCTGTGAACCATGCCCTGCTTGAAGCAAAAATCCAAAGCTCTGGCCACTTCACGAATCCACGATTGCAGCGATTCCGGCGACATCTGATTCAGGTCATTGGAATTTTTTTTCATGCGGTCCGACAACGTACCGCCGGAAAGCAGTTGCATCACCACGTACGGCAATTCCGCATGTTCGCCAACGTCAAGCACTTTCACGACATGCGGATGGAACAGTCTAACCAGCAGTTGACTCTCACGCCGAAACCGGTCACGAAAGTCATCTGTTGTAATCTTTTCCGGCTTGGGGACTTTGACAATGACGTCTGTTTCAAGCCGATTGTCTGAGGCTCGAAAAACATAAGCCATGCTGCCAGAACCGAACTGGGAGATGATCTTATAGCGACCTCCCGCCAGGCTGGTGCCCACGAGGTCTTCTGGTCGAGTTGTTTTCGGCGTTGTTATTGTTGCTGTTCTTGCTGTCTGCTGCTTCAGAAACCTGGAGTTGCCGGAACTGACAGGTAGTCGTTTTAGCCTTCTTGCACTCTGAGGTTCTTCATTGTCTATCGCCGTGTCTGCAGACTTGATGGATTCACTGGCCGAAGACGCCTGGTCTACTGCCGCGCGATTTCCTTCGCGATTTTCTTCTCCGGGCTGAGGCTGTACGGAAGTTGCTGTCATGATCAGAAGTTCCAGCGAAACCGAAGTTTCTACGCCAGTCAATGTTCGTTTAGCGGATCTCACCGCGACCGTTAGCGAGGCTGGTCTTTGGCTGAAGCCAAAAGCCGGGATTCGCTTGCCGCTAAAACACGGTTCTTAGTACGAACTTTCTCCTATGCTTGGCGCATACACTCGCAATAGGCGAAATCCCGCACTCAGCTTTAGAATCGAGCCAACCAGGGCGTCTGCTTCATTATTTGTGGTCGGGTTTTCCCGATTCCGGACAAACACTGTTGAGAATGCAGCCCAATTGGCGACTTTCGGCCCGAAGAATGAAATTCTGACGGTACTGCCGGAATTTCTTAGCACGTTTTTGGGCGATCAGGATTTCGTGGATTGAACTGCGAGAGCGTCTATTGCCGACTGCAGATCAGCGGCAGTCGCGAGTTGCTTTAGAAGTGTCGCACCGTGCGTGCATCTTTTTCGGAGCAACTCGGCGGTTCGAACGTCTCGCGTTTTTTTGCATTCCACGCCATCGGATCAAGGGCGAAGCCCTTGTTAAGCAATGATGTCATGCACAACGTTGCCGTAGACATCCGTCAGGCGGAAGTCACGTCCCGCATAGCGGTAGGTCAGGTCGGTATGATTGATGCCCAACTGATGTAGTATGGTGGCATGCAGATCGTGAACGTGAACACGATTTTCGACAGCGTAGTAACCGTAATCATCTGTGTTGCCATACGCCATGCCTCCCTTGATGCCTCCACCAGCAAGCACTGTTGTGAATCCCTGAGGATTATGGTCGCGACCGTTGTTGCCTTGAGCGATGGGAGTTCTGCCGAATTCGCCGCCCCAAACCACAAGTGTGTCATCCAGCAATCCGCGGGACTTAAGGTCTGCCAGCAAGGCCGCAACAGGCTGGTCTGTCGCCTGCGAATTTTTTTCATGACCGCTTTTCAGGTTGCCATGTTGATCCCAGACATTGCCGGTTGATACTTCCACGTAGCGAACGCCTGCTTCGACCAGACGGCGAGCCAATAAGCACTGG
Source organism: uncultured Planctomycetaceae bacterium (assembly GCA_937916515.1). GTDB lineage: Bacteria > Planctomycetota > Planctomycetia > Planctomycetales > Planctomycetaceae > Fuerstiella. Next base: position 102,654 of record CALFSX010000212.1, read on the forward strand.
CGACCGAAGTTGTCTGTCGTCTTGTTGCCGATGCCATATTGTTTCTGCATATGGTCTGATTCCAGAGCAATATTCAAAACTTCTGGTGCAGTCATCTGCATGCGAAATGCCAGCTCAAATGATTCAATTGTACCCTGAATGTGAGTGTCGTGTCTGGCCTTCGCAAGATGGTCACGATTCATCTGTTGCAGTAGCGTTAGTTGAGCTTGCTGTTCTTCCGGGGACAGTCTGTCATTTTGCAAATGAGCGATTCTGGCGTCGCCAAGTTTTCCTGAATTTCCAATAACAGTGGCCTGGTGTGCTGCTGGCAGAAAAGCGGAGCCATAATTGCGTGGCCCCCCATGGCCGCTGGACGGGCTGATGGAAACGAAAGCTGGCAGGTCAGGGTTTTCACTTCCGCGTCCGAACGACACCCATGCTCCCACAGACGGGCGAGCAAGGTTGTCGCTGCCGGTATGCATCATGCTTACAGCCTGTCCGTGCGACTGGCCACGACTGTGCATTGAGCGAATGACGCACATGTCGTCAATATGTTTTGCCATGTTCGGCAATAGCTCTGAAACCCAGTTTCCGCTTTCACCATAACGCCGAAAACGCCACGGAGACTTCAGTAGCCTGGGTGCGGCATCGATATTGCTTGCAGCCTGAAACGGAAGTTCGCGTCCATCATGTTTTTGAAGTAGCGGTTTATAGTCAAACGTATCAACCTGGCTTGGTCCGCCATGCATGAACAGCACAATGACGCGTTGAGCCACGGGGCTATGGTGGGGGCGTGTTGTTTCCTGCGTTGTTTCCGCACCTTGTGTCAGGCTCGACGGCAGCCCACCAAGCGAAAGACCAGCCAATGCGGCTGTTGACCTTCGCAGAAGTCTTCGTCGAGTCGTTCGTTCATTTGAGTTCATTGTTAGTCGCTCATTCTGAAACAGCGGCAGGCTTGCGGTTGGCAGTCGATAAGTCGTGAGGCGGCGTCAATCCAGCATGCGAAATTCGGTGGAAGCGAACATGACATGAATAAGTCGGCTAAGTCGTGTTACAACAGGTTCGTCTGACGGGTCATCATTGGAAAAGTCGCCCAAAAATTCTATCGCTCGCTCTACTTCTTTATCGGTGGCCGAACGGAACAGCACTTTTTGATACGCCGCCTGAATCAGTTGGATGTTGCTTTCTGCAATGGTGCTTGCTGCCTGTGACTTGCACAGATCCTCAGCGACGGCCTGTGCGTTGGACATTACGAAAGGACTGTTCATGACAAACAGGGCCTGAGCTGGAACGTTTGTTTCCGCACGCTTGCCGACAACCATGTCTGGGTCTGCAAAATCGAACACCGTCAATATGGGGGGCAGTTCGCTGCGGATAATCGGTAGGTAGAGACTGCGGTGGTAGCTTTCCGTCGCAACATAGTCGCTTGCTGTCGCGTCATTGGTCTTAACCAGTGTGCCAAGTCCTTCAACCGGTGAACCAGCTGGTGCAAGTGTTAATGAACCAGAGATGGCAAGGATCGCGTCGCGCAGCGATTCAGCTGGCAATCGCCGTCGATTAGCTTTCCACAGAAGTCGATTCTCTGGGTCAATTCCGAATGCTTCATCGTTATGCATGCAGCTTCTTTGATACGTTTCGCTAAGTACGATCTCACGGATCAAAGTTTTGATGGACCATCCCATACCTTCAGCGCCAAACTTTGTTTGAGTGCCAGCGGGCGTCATAAATCGGATGGCAAGATAATCGAGCAGTTCCGGGTGTGATGGTTCATCGCCGAGTTTACCAAAGTTATCAACACTGCGGACGATGCCCTGCCCCAGCAACTTTGACCACACACGATTGACGATGACTCGCGCTGTGAGTGGGTTTGACGAACTGGCAATCCAGTTTGCTAACTCTTGCCGACCGCTTTCCGTTGAGGGCAAGGTTGGCACTTCTTCAGACGTTGCAACCTGCAGAAAACCTCGAGCGACCTGTTGACCACGGTTGTCATGTTCGCCTCGAATGCAAATTTCGCAGTCTTCGATCTCCGGCAGGTCCGTTACTGCGATTGCGTATGGCAAGGCGGGAGGTTCGTTCTTTTTGTGTTGTTTGATTTCCTTTTCCAACGTCGCAATCAGCTTTTCGCACGCGGCCAGCTTATTCGTTTTGTCGCCTTCCGGGTGTTTTGCGTTTTCTTCGTTAACCGTGTCTTTTGTTTTTGCGTAATCGTCATCGCTGTTCAACGCTCGAAATCGAATGGCGTCGACAATCACATATCCTGTTGTGCCTGTGTTGGAAATTGTGACCTGTGCCACAACATCTTTTTTGAACTCAAACCGGCCAACAGCTCTGAACATGCCGTCGATTTCAGGGATCGTCGACTGGTCCAATGTGACGGCTGATTCCCCATTTGCGTGAGTGACGCGAATCGGCACGTTGTTGGCTCGAGTTGGGCCACCCACATATGACACCTGAAGTTCGTAGGTTGACGTTTTCGACGGCTGCCATGGAAACGTGACCGACATCGTGCCTTTGTTTGATTGATTGTCGTGAATGTAGTTCGTTCCGACAAACGTTGGGCTGGACGTGGACGCCCGCCATTCCCCAACCAGGGTCGCCTCCAGGTTGTCAACCATATTCGGCATGTCCGCGGGCGAAAGTTTCTTGAGTTCAACCAGGCGTTTCTTTGCTGTTGCCAGTTGGCTTTCAAGATCCTTTTTGTGAGCTTGCCAGCTGTTGACCGCGTCGATGTGTTCAGTTGACGTGGGAAGCGAAGTGCGTTTCCATGTTGATACGTACTTCTGGCTTTCTCCCTGCAGAGTTCTGGTGCTGCGAAAGATTCCGGCAAGTGCATAATAGTCGCGCGTTGGAACAGGATCGAATTTATGATCGTGACAACGAGCGCATCCCAGTGTCATCCCTAGAAATGCTGCACCAAATGTGTTGATTTGTTCATCAACAACATCCATGCGAAGCTTCTCTTTATCACGTTCGCTCAGCATTTTTGTTCCCAGCATGAGAAAACCAGTGGCAATGATATGTTCTGTCTTTTCTGAGTCTGATTCAAACGGCAACAGGTCTCCTGCGATTTGTTCTTTAATGAATTCATCGAAAGGCTTGTCGTTGTTGAAGGCGTTCACTACGTAGTCGCGATACTTCCATGCATCGTGAAATGTGGCGTTGAAATCGTTTCCGTTGGAGTCTGCATAACGAGCGACGTCCAGCCAGTGCCGCCCCCAGTGTTCGCCGAACTGTTTGGAATTCAATAGTTCATCGACGAGCGTTGCAATGTTTGTTTGGTTCGGGGCAGACGCTTCATTTTCATCGCCGCTGTTCTGTTGCGGCGGAAGGCCCGTTAAATCAAAGTGTAATCGCCTTGTTAACGTTGTGTTGTCTGCGGGCGGTGCAACTGGCAGTCCGGCGACTTCGTGCCGTGCTGAAATGAATGCATCGACTGGCTGCTTAGGTGCCTGCTGCGATTGGGGGACTGCATGGTCGACAATCGGACGAAAGGCCCAGAATGATCGGCCTGCCTCTACGTCGATCGTGTTTGTGGTCGTTGGTGTAGGGCCATCGTCTCGTGGGTCGAATGCTCCACTGCGTACCCATTGTTCGAAGTTCTTGATGGTTTGTTCGGGCAACTTTTGAGCAGGCGGCATCTCCACGCCTTCATATCGAATTGCTTCGATCAGCGGACTGAAGTTCGGTTTGCCGGGTTGAATTGCAGGGCCGGAATCTCCCCCAGTCAGTAAACCATTGGCGGTGTCAAGAAGCAGTCCGCCCTTTGGGGATTCGGATTTTGCTGAATGACATTCGTAGCAGTGCTCAATTAGAACGGGACGAATGTGAGCTTCAAAGAATTCCAACTGCCTTGATGCGTCTTCACTGAATGCAACATTGTCCATCAGCAATGTTGTTGCGATCAGAATTTGCTTAAGGCATTGAGTCGTTAAGATCGATGTTGCGATTCGAATGACGTACCTTTGCATCTGATTTCTTCCGAGTCACGTGATGCACGTATGCAATGTGCCAGAACATGACGCCCAGCGAAGCAGTCGGCGATGTTCAGTGTCTTGTGGATGGCGCCGGCGCTGCTGTACTGATCGTGGAGTAAGTGGGCTTGCGTCTTATCCCGCGTTCTTAAATGTCGTTATTTCTGAAGCGTAATAGAAATTATGCGACGAACACCAGACAAAGTTCGATTTGCTACAGCCGAAGCGTGAGCCGGTTGAATCTAAGCTAATTCAAGTCTTTGAATTGAATGTCTTTAAATTCCACCCACATTGGTTTGCCCGCATGAAGTTGCAACGCAAGTACGCCTTCTGTTAATGCTCGTTCAGGGCTGTCGGTGAAATCCATGACCAGTCGTCCGTTCATGTAGTGCTTGACGTTGTGACCATTGGCGACAATGGTTACGTCATTCCAGTCATCCAGTTTGAAAAGCGATTTGTATTCTTCTTTTGAGATCAGAGGCTCATCAGAAACTGCCAGCGTGTTGCCTTCCCATGTGCCCTTTTGGCCAACCAGAATAATTCGACCTCGTTTGCCGCCTTCGTCGTAGATGAAACCGGACACATTTGGCATTTCGTTTTCGTTGCGGATTTCATGTTGATACCCACGAACGACCCAGTCGTTGCGCACGCCTTCTGTGATGTGCTTCGAACGATACTGAATGCCAGAGTTGTTCGTTGCGTTACATCGAAACGTCAGCTTCAGTTCGAAGTTCTTTGTTACTCCACCCTGCCAGATCAAAAAGGTGTTGCCAACCGCAGCAGCGTCGGGGGTGGTTTCGCCGTGGATGACTCCGTCTTTCACTGACCAAAGTCGACTGTCCCCAGACCATCCCGTCAAATCCTTGCCGTTAAACAGACTCTGCATACCGTCTGTTTCTGATTGCTTTTGCGAGACTTCCTGTGCACTGGCTGTAAACGCGAAAGAAAGAAGGATGGCCAAAGAAAATGCACGAGCCATGCGGTAACTCCTGGTGGATCTGGTTCGGTGGGGCTTATTATGTTTGGATTCGGAGCCAGCGTGCTGCCAGCAGAATCGACGTGGGGAATAAATCGTAGCGTCTTTCAGGTGTGATTACAGCTATCATCTGGTCGTTCGGCAAGAATATGGAATCCAGCGGCAAGTCTGTGTTCAAGGTGAAAATAGCGCAGGAAAAAGCCTTTGGTCATAAGAAATGACCAAAGGCTTCAGGATTTCCAACTGTTCACGACTCAGGCTGAATTAGCTCGCGTTGTCTTTATCGTTGCTTAGCGCAATTGGAATTGCGATTGCTGCAGCAACAGCAAGGCCCAGACCGATCTTTTGTCCCTGAGACATGCAACGAATTTTGTTCATGAAGCGGTTTCCAGTTCCCTGACATTCAGAGCACTGGCCGCAGTTGCCGCACGAGTTACCTCGCACGGTACTTGTCGAATCGACGATAGCGATTGATTGCAGTGATTTCGGAGGTGCAGTGCCATTTTGCCATACGCGACAAGCGAAGCTTTCTTCGCCAACTGTGATAACACAGGTTCCACTACGGAGCCCGGACAGGCTGAAGTTGCCGTGCTCGTCAGTGACAGCTTTCTGGCTGATTTGATTCAGGTTGTTCTGTGAATGGACCTGCAGATGGGCGTTGCTGATTGCGGACCCGTCTGTCGAAAGCAGTTGCCCAGTCAGGCTTCCGATCGAATTCAGTTCTACGTTTCTGAGTTCTGTTTGCTCTGGTGCGGCTGAAGCACCAGTGTCTTGTGTGCCTGCCTGAGTGAGTGCTGGTGAAGCTACGATCGAAAGCGTTATCACCCATGTGAACAATTTTTGCATTGTTGGATTCCTTTCCTTAATTGCGGAGGTTCTAGTGGGTGAGTTCGACGCGTGCAGTAGTGTTAGTCTCTTTTAACAGTCGGAATCTGAACAGTAGTGACAGAGATCAGTCCGGATGAAACGGTTAGGGAATACGCAGA
>CALFSX010000213.1 GCA_937916515.1 uncultured Planctomycetaceae bacterium
ACATCATTTCAGTAATCATATCCAGGCCGAAACCGGTATCCGGACACGCTGCTAGAGGCGATCAAAGAATGATACTCATGCTATAAATTTTACTCGGTATTCGGAGTCGCCCCATTTATCGATAAGCTGATCGCTGCCGCAAAACAGATGCAGTACAGTGAAACAATACTTCCCAATCCAACGTTTGCCTTTGGGACGTTTTACTACCCAGGGACGATTGCATCTCAGTTAGAAAGCACGGTTGTTCACGAGTCAGTGCATGCGGTGGACTTTCTCAATCACTGGTATATGGGAAGCACTCAAGCCCTTACTTGGCCGACGATGCAGCAGGTCGAAGCACTCGGATGGACGACACAGCATTTAGTTGACACTTTTAGCCATTTTGCCAACGTTGAAAATGCATTGTGCGGGAATTCTCCGGACGCCGGAGGCATTATTCAGAGATGGAATTTGGCGCAAACAAACCTGGCCGATGTGTTTACGCAGACCATTGAGTGGAAGAGCAGCCCCGTCACGAGCGCTAATCGTACGGTGCTTCCGTCCGACGTCGCAGATGTTGCGGCGAAACTGAACTTGGATTTTCGGATGGTCACCCTCGCGGCCGCCTACGAACAAATGGCCACAAGCCGTGGCCTTACACATTCAATCGTGGTCAATCCATCGATAGTTGATCCGGTATTCAGAAGGTGAGTCAGATGAATCGCACCACTTCGTGGCTCCGAACGATGCCGGTCCTGCCCTTGGTTATCCTGATTGTGACGATTCTGTTCATAGTTGGGCTGACATTTTCCCGTTTCAACATCGAAAGCATTCTCCATCTGATCGGACAGAGTTCGGAGCGCGAAAGCCAGGTCCGAATTGAACTGTCAATGTTCAAAAAGTTTGCTCACTATGCGTATGACTTCACCGCATCGGTCGATAGTCGAGGACACCAGCCTCCGGCATCAATTCAGGAGATCCTCGACCGTCAGTTTCCTGAACGGACTAATCAATTTGGGGCCGGTCGCAACTTCGCGTTCAAATATCTCGCGGCGAATGTGGATCCGTGGGGTTCACCGTTCGTCTTTGAAAACGTCCAAACAGGGGAATATAGTTGCCGAGTCACAGTACGGTCGCGTGGAGCCAATGGCGTCGATGAGCATGGCAAGGGGGACGACCTCCAGCGAGCATTCGATCTCTGGCTTGGAAGGTAATACGACGCGAGAAACCCATGGGGACATCGGCTGTCTTAACTGCTGTCAACATTTGGATGGGTTTTCCTTCCACATTTCTCGATTTTTGATCATGGTGTTGAGCGTAATGAGCATCTTTCTCATGACGGCGACAAATGTGCGGGCCATCCACCCTGAAGTCTACCGCACCGGCCAGAGCCAACCCTCTGTTGTGTCATCCGCCCCACGCGTCATTCCCGCGCAGAACCCGCGAGCCATCCACCTTGAAAACTACAAATAGGGCTTATGGTGAGTGAGGGTGATTCTGGTGGTTTAGGGGAGCCTGGCAGAGCGTCGATCCGCAGGCCCCGTTTTCCGCGTCTGAAGCTGCTTCCCGACGGCGACCCTGCTCGCTCACTCCATTTTACGCAAGCCCCGCACAGCAATTATTTCGCCACCTCAGGGTGGATGGCCCAACTGTGTCTATACGGGCATCTGACTATAATTTCAGCCTGTTCACTGAGATTATCGCACTTCGCAAAAACTGAAAGTGGAACACCAACTAATGATCGATTGCATTGTCACCAGTCGCTTCGTATTCGGGGCGTGTGTTGCACTGTTTACGCTGGGCGAGTTGTTTGCCCAGGGCGAATTTCCGGTACCCGATCGCTGGTTGCCGGGAACGATCTATTGCGAATACGATCGCGAAGATGGATTGCCTCCGAATCGGAACCAATGGGATCCGTTTTTTGTTGAAGGAGTTGCTGCAGCATGGCAACCAGAGATCTCAAAGCCAGATCCGGTGCAAAAGATATCGCCCGATCTGCTCCCCCCGAAAGTCTTTCGTGGAACTGTTCAGATTACTGTCAATCGAAATTACTTCGGGCCAACGGCGTCAATGCAATATGCTTCTGGCCGCCTCCGATCGTCCGAGAGCAGATGGGAGGGGCAAAGACTTGTCGAAATGACCGATTTGCGAAGTGGTCCGGTCACGAAGGACGATTTGATGCCCGTGTTCGGGTGGCTTTTGAAGGTGACACGGTGTCATCCAGGCGGAGGAGATACCGCTGATGTGACATTGCAAAGACTTCCGCGGGATGCATGGCCAGACGGAGTGACGCTTGACCCGTATGCCTATGCTGTCACAACAGGGGGTACATTGACCATTCCTGCAGCCTCAATATCAAAGAATGGTACGCTTGGGCTGCCAATGTCAGTCGAATTCAACCCTATTGATAAAGTGTTTTTGCTGCGAGTCGCACACGAACTGGTTGCGGAAGAGGATGGTTCATTAACACAGGAGATCCGTCAAATCGAGGCGACTCCTGCGCTGCGGTTCCCGGTGATGAGGGCATCCGGCACGCTGTACTTTCAGGTTATTTCAGTCGTTGCACCTGATCCAGATCGTCGCATCACTGGTTGGGTGGAAATACGTCGAATGTGGCCCGCGATTGAACCATTCGGATTTCATGAATCGAAATCACCCGGCCGCTCGATTCCGGAGCGTCCAACGCCGTGACGATTGCATTTCCAACAAACAGCTGACTCAAGGAAGTGCGACTTCCCGCGGGCCATCCACCCTGAAGACGATAAACATGGTGTTTTGCAACTCTGGGTGGCTTGCGGGATTTAGTTAAATGTAATTCCGCAGAAAACCGATTTTATTTTAATTGTTTGACGAGGCTGCGTGATGGTGAGTGTGGCTGTTCGTATATTTTCACTTCGCAGCTTTAGCGCAATTCCGCCAGAGCCGGAAAACACACGGGCGGAAACACACGGGCCATCCACCTTAAAAACCACAAATAAGGCTTATGGTGAGTGAGGGCGGTTCTGGTAATTTAGGGAATCCTGGCGGGGCGTCGGTCCGCAGGCCCCGTTTTCCGCGTCTGTCGCAGCTTCCCGACGGCGACCCTGCTCGCTTATTCCATTTTACGCAAGCCCCGCACAGCAATTATTTCGCCACCGCAGGGGGGATGGCCCAGCTGTGTCGTCCCGCGGGCCATCCACCGCGAAAACCATAAATAGGGTTTACGGTGAAAAAGGGTTTTCTGGTAATTTAGGGAGCCTTGACGGGCATTGGTCCGCAGGCCTCGTTTTCCGCGTCTGTCGCAGCTTCCCGACGGCGACCCTGCTCGCTTATTCCATTTTACGCAAGCCCCGCACAGCAATTATTTTTCCTCCGCAGGGTGGATTGCTGCTGGATCGCAGCGTATGTCGGAGGAAGTCAGACTTTCAAGCTACTAAAAGGCCGTCTCACCAATCCTGTGCTGTTCGGGCTGACTCGGCCATGGCGAGTCAGCCCGAACAACACAGACTGTGTCGAGTCGGGAACGTGCCGTAGCCAACAAGTCGGTGCTCCAACCGACGCAAGGTCGGTGGCGGCGATCGGTGCTCCGACCGACGTGGGGTCGGTGGTGGCACGGGGTTTGGTGGTTTGAGGTGTAGCAGGGAAGTCTATGCTCCGACCGACGCGGGGTCGGTGAAGGCTGGTGCGTTTGGGGCGTGAGTTGCACAAACTTGCCACCGACCTGGCGCTCAAAACGATGTGCGCACGGTGCGCATGTTGACTGTAGCGACAACGGAGCGGCTCGGCGGCTCGAACGCCCTACGTCTTTTCGCGCGCCACGCCACGCCACCGGGTCAAGGGCGAAGCCCTTGTTAGAACAGTTCGTGAATTTCTCGGTGGCCGAAGTCGACCAATGGGAAGGGGCGACCGGCGGGACCGGGAAGGTGGGATTCCAGCTTTAATCCCAGGCTGTGAAAGATCGTGGCGGTCACGTCGGCTGGTTGAACGGGCCTGTCGGCGGGCACTCCGCCAATCGGATCGCTGGCTCCCACAACTCGTCCGCCTTTGACTCCGCCACCGGCAAAGTAAGTTGTGAAACATTGTGGCCAGTGGTCTCGACCACCAGCGGGATTCACCTTGGGCGTTCTGCCGAATTCGGCAAGATTGCAGACCAGAGTGTTGTCCAGCATGCCTCGCTGATGCAGGTCGCTGATTAAGGCCGAATAGCCCTGATCGTACATGGGGGCCACGATGTTTTTCATGCCGTCGATGGATGTGAACGGCTTGGATCCGTGAATGTCCCAGGTGATTTCGTCGAACACGGTCAGGAAGGTGTTGACGGTCACAAAGCGAACTCCAGCTTCGACTAACCGTCGAGCCAGCAGGCAGCACTGTCCAAAGCGGTTCATGCCATAGCGTTTGCGAGTGTCGTCTGATTCTTTGGACAGGTCAAAGGCGTCTCGCGCTTGAGTGCTGGTCATCATGCGATAGGCTGCCTGGAAGTTGTCATCCAGCAGAGCCGCGTTTTCGGTGGCTTCGAAATCGTCGACCGTGGCGTCAATCAGATCGCGAAGTTTTTGCCGTCGATTCAGGCGAGCTTCACCGATAGTGCTGGGTGGAAGCAGGTCAGGCACCTGAAAGTTTGGTTTGGATGGGTCGGCCATTAACGAAAACGGATCGTGTGCTTTGCCCAGAAATCCACCGGCTTGTCCGTTGGGAAGATTTCCGCCGCCGCGCCCCATGGTTTCTGGCAACACAACAAACGGAGGCAGGTCTGTGCGTCGGCCTTTCAGAAAACTGAGTACGGCTCCTGCGTGAGGCGTGTTGACTCCACCGGTAAACTGTCGTCCGGTTTGCATCATCTGCCAGCCAGCATCATGCACGGCAGCTCCTGTGTGATGAGTTGACCGCACTAACGAAAAGTGTTCGGCGATCTCGGCGTGTTTAGGCAGAATTTCTGAGATCTCAAAATCGCCGGTGGTGGCAATTGGTTTGAACGGTCCGCGCACTTCAGACGGTGCGTCGGGCTTCATGTCGAAGGTGTCCAACTGGCTGGGAGCACCCAGATTAAAGATCATGATGCACGAGCGTTCTTCGTGGCCGGGCAGAATGGCTCCCGCTTCTTTGGCCTGTGTGTACTGAGCCAGCGAAAGTCCGGCGGCTCCCAACGTGCCAATCTGCAGAAAGTCGCGGCGTGTGGTGCCGTCGCAGGTATGAGCAGTGCCTCGGCTGGTCAGGTTAAGCATGATGGTTCTCGCCCGAAAATCTTCAAATCGCTAACAACACCGCAGTTTACCGTGAACAATTGGCAGTCACAATAGAGCGTATTTTCAGCCTGTTTTTGCGGGTGCAAAATGCCAACGGCTGAATGAGTGACGTCGCGTGGCGGCAAAGATTGATAACGTTTATGATCAGCAGACAACGCAGCTGCTGGAATCTGGTTTCTGTGGCTGCGTTTGGCGTGCGACTGTGGAATGCTGCCCGGCGGCAAAAGCAACGGTTTGAGACATTGTCTCGCAAGAAACGATATGGCCGACTTCGACAAAACAGAGATTCAGGATGATGATGAGCGTGAAGACGCGCGTCAGCTGAGTTTGCAGGGGAACTCGCCGCCGTCTGAAATCGAAGGCTATTCGGTGGTGCGGCGGTTGGGGACTGGTGCTTATGGAACCGTATGGTTGGCTCGCGAAGATCGCACCGGACGCATGGTGGCCATCAAGTATTACCCTCATCGACGTGGCTTGAACTGGTCTCTGCTGAATCGCGAAGTTGAAAAGCTGGCGGCGCTGTATTCGTCTCGCAACATCGTTCGCCTGTTGGACGTCGGCTGGAATGCGGAGCCACCCTATTATGTGATGGAGTTCGTCGAAAACGGTTCGCTTGGCGAATACCTGGCCAGCGGCGCACTGGGTGTTGAAGAAACAGTGCGTATCACACAACAGGTTTGCGGTGCGCTGATTGAAGCTCATGGAGCCGGCGTGCTGCACTGCGACCTGAAACCGGACAACGTGTTGCTGGACGCTCAGTATCAGGTGCGACTGTGCGACTTCGGGCAGTCGAGAATGTCTCACGAACAAAGCTCGGCACTGGGCACGCTGTTCTATATGGCTCCGGAGCAAGCCAACCTGGAAGCGATTCCGGATGCTCGCTGGGACGTGTACGCCGTTGGTGCGCTGATGTATCACATGCTGACCGGGCAACCTCCGTATCGCGCGCCGGATGTGCAGCGTAAGCTGGAACTGTGTGAGACACTTCAAAGTCGTTTGGACGTTTATCAGAAGTATATTAACGACGCTCCTTTGCCGGATCTGCACCATCACTTAAAGGGCATGGACAAAGATCTGGCAGGGCTTGTTGACCAGTGTCTGGCGGTTGATCCCAAACAGCGACTTCCGAATGCTCAGGCGATTCTTGATCAGTTTTCATCGCGTTCTCGCAACCGTTCGCGTCGTCCGTTGTTGCTGCTGGGAGTGGTTGGCCCCTTGTTGTTGATGGCGGCGATGGTGCCCATTTTTGTGGGAGCATTAAGTCGCAATATTGACGAAATGGAAACTCAGCTGGTCCAGAACGCTCAGGACCGCAACGTGTTGACGGCTCGCGGCCAGGCGACGTCTCTGGAAGACGAACTGGAGAATCGACTGTGGGATCTGGAACAGGTTGTCGCTCAGGAAGAACTGATTGAGTTGATGACCGAATTGATGCAGCGACCGTCTGACGATGTGGTGGCGGAATGTCGGAAATTCCACAATGCCCCGCTGGAGGAACGGCCCGCATGGATGCAGAAGCTGGATGTTGCGCGGCAGACAGCGGATCAGCAAAAAAACAAACGCGGCAAGAGTCTCGATACCAGTTGGTTTTTAAACGATGCCAAAGGTCGTCAGTTGTGGAGACGTGATTACAGCGAAGCCACCGTTGGGGAATACTATGCGTGGCGAGATTATTTTCACGGGACCAACCAGCAGTACGTAAAAACTTCTGTTCCGGATGATATTAAACCGATTACTGAATCGCACGTATCTTTGGCGTACATCAGCGAAGCGACCAAACGGTACATGGTGGCTTTAAGTGTCCCCATTCGCTCAAGGTCGGGTGAAGTGATCGGCGTGTTCGCTCGCACGCTGCATCTTGGCGATTTGCAGGAACGTCTGGGGCAGGATATCAAAGGCAGTGAGATTGCTTTGGCGGACCGTCGTACGTTGCAGTTGCTGGATCATCCGTGGTTGAAGCAGGAAGTCTTCAAAGATAATTCGACTCAGGAAGTGCAGGAAATGTTCAGCAAACTGGTGCTGGACGAAACCGCTCAACAGACAATTCGAAGTGCCATCGGTGAGTTTCACGACGCACCGGAAACGACGGAAGCCATAACAGCCGGACGCACCATCGACATCAAGGTTCCCGTGTATAGTGATCCTGTCGGTAAGCTGCAAAGCGATGCCGTAGCGGACGGATTTTCCGGCGAATGGATCGCAGCAATGTCCACGATGAAGAGCGAGAAAATGCCTTGGCTGGTGATTGTTCAGGAAGACAAGTCACGAGCTTTGGCGCCTGTGGCAGCGATGAAACGCCGAGCCACCAAACAGGCCTGGATTGCCGTGCTGGCCAGCCTGGCCACCATGGGTTGCGTGTGGCTGTTTGTGTGGAAAGCGTTGGCAAGAACCAGAGAAACTCGCCCACTGGGTGCTCGGGAAAGTTAAGCCCGGATGTGACGTTAATCGGCCGCTAACGGTTGGCGCTGCCAGAGTGCTCGATAGATGGGCAGGCCCATTTTGCGTTTCTTGCGTTCGAAGCTGGTTTGATAGTCCAGATCGTCTTCCGGATCACGTTCAGCAGGTGGCTCCAGGGAAACGAACTTCGGGTGGCAGTCGCCCGTTTCTTTGATGACTTCAAAGTACTCAATCACATCCGTCCACGAATGCAGGTGGCCTTCTGGTTTAATGACGTCGGCCAGCAGATCGCAGAATTCGGTTGTGAACAGGCGTCGCTTGTGATGTCGTTTCTTCCACCATGGATCGGGGAAATAGACGTGAGCCGCCTGCACGGAGTGCTTGTCGATCATCTTTGACAGCAGCACTTTGCAGTCGCCGCCGATGATGCGTGCGTTGGGCATTTCACGTTTCAGAAGACGCATTGCCGCGCGTCGACCTTCTCGATAGTCGATTTCGAGACCCAGGTAATTGATGTTTGGGTTTTGAGTTGCCGCGTTGAAGACAAACAAACCGCGACCGCAGCCGATATCAATTTCGACGGGATTGTCGTTGCCAAAAAATTCGACCCAATCCAGATGTTCACCAAGATCTTCGATGACGTGGAAGTAGGGCTTCAGAGGTTTGATGGGGGCGGTTTGCATGAGTCGTTGATAATGGGATGTGAGGCGTCAGCGCCGACTAAGAGTTCAGTCGCTTTAGGGCCGGTTCCTACCAGCCGAAAAGTGTAGAGTGGAACTCTGGCCGGAGAAACCGGCCCTACACTTGCGACATCGACCAGGAACGTTGTCGAAAACAGGTACGATCTAGCCGAAGTCCTGATCGCGATTGACGGTGACTCCCAGCATTTCGCCTTCGAACATCAAATTGCCATCCACGAAGCCCTGAAAACGAAACTGAGCCAGCTTGCGAGCTCGCACGCGAGTTACCTGAGCGACCAGATCCAATCGTGAATTCGGGAAAATCGGTTTGCGAAAGCGGACGGCATCCATTCCGCCGAAGCCCAGATAGTCGCCACCGATCAGATCGTATTTGCGAGCAAAGAAGCCGCCCAGCTGAGCCGCGCATTCGCATTGAACAACGCCGGGCATCAATGGGAAACCGGGCATGTGTCCGGCGATCCAGAATTCTTTATCGGTGACTTCCTTGTAACCGACGATGGTATTGGTCGACTCATCAACGTGAACGATGGCAGATAGCTGCTCCATCTCGTGCCGTTGTGGATTAATACGGCGAATGTCGTCCAGAGTGTAAAGTGGTTTTGAAAAGTCGAATTGACTCATGTCAACAAGCGGTTCAGACGGCATGGACGTGTTCTCTTAGTTTAATTCTCTGCAAACGAAAATCACTGTTCCAGGTTGGCGGCCATGAAGGACTTTTAACGCGGCTCGACAACCGAAGTGATCTGTGTGATGTCAGTTAGTAACCTGTCCGGGCAGGTTCGCGGATCTTTGATCAATTCCGCCGGTGCCTCAAGCCCTGTTTTTTCTGAAGCCAGCAGCGCTGTCTTCATTCCAGCCGCCTTGGCCGGAACCAGGTCGGTTTTCAGCCGGCAGCTGATATGCAGGACTTCGCTGGCCGAAATTCCTAGTTTATCCAGTTGCAGCAAAGCGTAATCAAACAAAGACGGGGATGGCTTGCGAACGCCCAACTGATGGGAAAAAACATTGTTGTTGGCAGGGAAAACCTCATGAATGGGAGGCAAAATGCCCTGTTTAGCCAGTGCTTGTTGTATTTGAGCCAGCGAGAACGATTGGCCGTCCGCCAGAATTCCCTGTCGAATGCCGTTGGCTGACAGGTCCTGAATGGCTTGAAGAGCGTAGGGACGTGCTTCTGTGGCTTGCAGGTTACAGTGGAAAAAGTACGCTATTTTTTCGCTTAGCGGGCCTAAGTCGCCATACATGCTGGCGTCGTATTTGTATTCCTTGTCGAACAGGCGATCGACAATTTGCGCCCACACAGCCACCAGATTTACGTCAGTGACATCGCCTTTGCGTTTGGGGGCGACCATCGCAAGGCGTTCGGAATAATCGCGATATTGGTTGATCATCGATTGCCAGGGTGGCCCCGGCTTGCGGTACATGCTGTTCCACATGTTGAATTCGTGAATCGTTTTTTCCAGAGCGACCTGCAGGCGGATTTCAGGTTCCGGAAACAACGTGAATTTGCCGTCGGGGGTTCGCAGCAAGGTGCCATAGCAATCCCACAACACGACTTTGATGCCTTTGATGGGCGCGATTGAAGGTCTGGCTTTGAGTGGTATCGGCGCAGGTACTTTTGGCCAGATCAGGTCGCGTCCATGCAGGACGTCGGCGTATTCAGCAATTGACAATGGCATGCGGTAAACTTCCGGCAGATGCCCGGATAAGCGGAGACCTTCGGCCGTTCCGGCTTTCAGCTAAGCCAGCCGAATCGTTGAAGCATCTACGATTCAAGTGCCTGACGCAGATCTTCAACCAGGTCGTCGGAGTGTTCAAGTCCCACGGAAACTCGAACCGTTTTTTCGGTGATTCCAGCTGCCGCCCTGCCCTCTGCAGACATCGATGCGTGGCTCATTGTGACGGGGAACGAAATCAGACTTTCAATGCCACCCAAAGATTCAGCAACATCGAATAGCTTTGAATTCAGGCAGACTTTTTCGGCGACAGGTCGACCGTCTTTCACATCGAAGCTTAGCATTGCGCCAAAGCCGTCCTGTTGGCGTTTTGCAAGTTCGTGCTGCGGATGAGATTCCAGACCCGGATAGTAAACGGTTTCTACCAGCGGATGAGCGTCCAAAAAACGAGCAATCTTAATCGCGTTCTTTTGTTGAGCTTCCATGCGGCAGCCCAGCGTCTTGATGCCTCGCAGCACAAGCCACGCGTCGAATGGTGAGCACGCTAAACCTAAAGCATTGCAAATCCAGGCGATGCGTTTGGCGTTGTCCTGTTCTCGGCAAATAACGGCTCCCCCCACAACGTCAGAATGTCCGTTGATGTACTTGGTGGTCGAATGCATCACCACATCGATACCGAATTCGAAGGGACGTTGCAGATACGGCGATAGAAACGTGTTGTCGCAGATAGTCAGCGCGTTTTGCGGCTTAGCGATCTCAACCATGGCAGCCAGGTCGATCACCTTCATCATCGGGTTGCTGGGAGTTTCAATCCAGATGCCCTTGGTGGCAGGTTGAACGGCGGCCTTCACGGCTTCAGCGTTTGTCATGTCCACAAAGGTGAACTTCAGTCCCTTTTCTTTAAGGAACTGATTGAACAGACGAAACGTTCCACCGTAAACGTCAGCGGGTGCGACAATGTGATCGCCCGGATTAAACAATGCCATCGCGCAGTGGACGGCGGACATGCCGGTTGAAGTTGCAACGCAGCCGACTCCACCTTCCAGCGAGGCGATGTTTTCCTGCAGAGCGTCGCGAGTGGGATTTCCTGATCGCGTGTAGTCGTAGCCCGAATTCGATTCCAGATCGTTCCAGAAAAACGTTGAGGTCGGATAGATGGGCGTGATGACGCTGTTGTATTGAGCGTCTTTGTGGACTCCGGTGTGCACGCACCGTGTTTCGAATTTCATGACTTTGCCTGGCGTCGATGGTTCAGTGTGTGGCCGATGCATTTATCGGCGCATGCAAAACGACGAGCGAATAATCGCTCGTCGTTTCATTTGAATTCTGGCGGCGCAAAGTGATTACTTCGCGGCTTCCATTTCCACAAAAGGGCTCATGCGGCGAGCTTTCGCCAGCAGTTCCGCTTTTTCTGTATCAGATGTCGCCGCTGCGTACTTAACGCGAAGCTTTGTCAGCTGAACACGTCGTTTGCGTCGTCGAGCAATTTCTCGTTGTCGTTCAACTCGTCCCATTTGACCAATGTTCTTTCGATTTACAGTAAGTGCCGTTGGCGGATCGAATCGCTAAGGATACTGGGAAGCCCAAACAAGTCAATTCGATCTCAGCCAGACTAAGGAGTTCCCGGACAAAAACGCCAAAACTCCCGTTTTTTTGCGGCAAATTTTACTGTTGCCAGTAGTTTCGATCCAAAGTTCGGTAATTAATCGCCTCGCTAAGGTGTTCCGCGGCGATTGTTTCGCTGTCCGCCAGATCGGCAATTGTTCGCCCGATTCGAAGTATTTTATCGTGTGCGCGAGCAGAAAGGCCCATTTCTTCCATGGCAGACTTGAGTAACTCCTCCGCGTCTTTGTTTAGCTTGCAAAACCTGCGTATTTCAGGAGGTTTCATTTTTCCGTTAACGTTGGTTCTTACTGCAGAAAACCGTCGCGCTTGATGTTTGCGGGCGTTTACTACTTGTTCTCGCATTTCTTCGCTGGAAGTGCCATTGGTCGCGTCAGAAAGTTCGCGAAACGGAACCGGGGGCACTTCGATATGAATGTCGATGCGGTCCAGCAATGGACCGCTGATGCGGCCCAGATAGCGTTCAATCTGCATGGGACTGCAGTTGCACTGACGTTTTGGGTCGCTTCGGTATCCGCACGGGCACGGGTTCATGGCGGCCACCAACATTAAATTTGCGGGAAAAGTGACGCTTCCCATGGCTCGAGAAATGGTGACGCACTGATCTTCCAGCGGCTGCCGCATCACTTCCAGAGTGCGGCGATTGAATTCCGGAAGCTCATCCAGAAACAAAATCCCATTGTGCGAAAGGCTGATTTCGCCCGGTTGAGGCGTGCTGCCACCGCCGACAAGCCCGGCTTCGCTGATTGTATGGTGTGGCGAACGGAAGGGGCGAGTCAGCATTAACGGCTGGCCCGGTTCCAATCGTCCAACGGCGCTGTAGATTTGGGTGGTTTCGAGGCTTTCTTCGGGTTCCAGCTCTGGAAGAATGGTGCCCAGTCGCTGCGAAAGCAGCGTTTTTCCGGTGCCGGGGCTTCCAATCATCATGATGTGATGGCCGCCGGCTGCGGCAACGGTGAGGGCTCGTTTGGCCATTTCCTGGCCTTTGACGTCCACAAAATCAATTTCGTAGCCGCCAAAATCGGTTCGGGCTTCGTTCCAGCTGAAAACCACTGCTTCCAGTGGCAGCAGGCCCGTTAGAAAACCAACGGCTTCTGCCAGCATTCCCACGGAAATGACGTCGATACCTTCGACAACGGCGGCTTCCTGAGCATTGGCGGACGGCACAACAATGTGCGTGCTGCCTGCGTCGCGAGCGGCGATTGCCATCGAAAGAGCGCCTCGCACGGGCCGCAAGGTTCCATCAAGAGCCAATTCACCAACATAAACGGCGTTAATTTCGGGGTTGGGTTCGATCTGGCCATCGGAAACCAGTAGTCCCAGAGCAATGGGAAGATCCAGAGACGCGGCGTCTTTAGGAAGGTCAGCGGGAGACAGATTGATGACGATGCGGTCCATCGGGCGGCTATAACCGCTATTCACGAGTGCTCGTTCAATTCGATGGGTGCTTTCCTTAACGGCGGCTTCTGCCAGCCCCACCAAAATCGTTTTTGGAAGCGCGCCGGGGGAGATGTCGACTTCAACTTCGACAGCCCGGGCTTCAATGCCCAACAGAGTGTAAGTTGCGAGACGTGAGAGCATTAAGTAAAGGTCCAGTCTTGTTCTGCGGGAGGCCCGCTGCAGTTTGACGTAGACCGGCGGCGTTATCAAATTAACGCGAAAAATGACTTTGAATTTTGTTTCCAGTGTGCGGGAACGCTGGTGGTGAATAACCGGAAACAGTAATCAAAACATCGACTTTCGGTATGTTTCGTCGTACATTTGACCGTAGAGAATAATGCCCTCCGGGTTGAGCCTGCCAGAATCGTAACCGGTTATTTAGCGGTTAAAGCTGAAGATCAGGCATGAATGCACTTCTGCGTTTAGCCCATTTGTTCCAATCTTCCGAACTTCGATTAGGAAAGTAAGCTCATGAAAAAAGCGTTCTTATTGCTGTCTGCAGCAGCTCTGTTGGCTCCTTCCACCCTTTTGGGTGCTGAATGGGGTACGGTTTCTGGAAAGATCGTTCTGAAGGGCGATGTACCGTCTCCTGTGCTGTTGCACGCTAAAGGTGCAGACATCAAAGACAAAGAGGTCTGTGCGGCCTTGGATACATACAAAGATGATCTGGTGATTAATGCAGACACCAAAGGCATCGCCAACGTGTTTGTGTATCTGGCGAAGGCTCCGAAAAGCATTCACCCAGAAGCAGGCAAGCCCGCTCCGAAGGTAATTTTCGACCAGAAAAACTGCTTGTTCATTCCTCACACATTGGTTGTGCAGGCCGGGCAAACCGTGGAAGTGTTGAATTCAGACACGATTGCTCACAACACTCACACTTATCCACTGCGAAATCAGGCCGTCAACGTTCTGGTTGCTCCTGACACCAAGGCGGGCAGTGGAACTGATGTTGCGACAACGACTCGCGAAACACTGCCTCATCAGGTGAAGTGCGACTATCATCCATGGATGATGGCCTATTGGTTGGTTGTGGATCACCCATATGCTGCAGCAACCGACGCTGAAGGCAATTTCAAGATCGAAAACCTGCCGGTTGGAACTCATGAATGCCGTATTTGGCACGAACGAGCTGGCTACCTGGATCGCAAGTACGTCATTGAAGTGAAAGCTGGCGACAATACGCTGAAGCCAGTTGAAGTGAATTTGAGCCAGCTGGAAGAAAAGTAATTTCAGCGGATGAGCGGCATTTCCAATTGATCGCTATCAAAAATCGAATGTCAGGGCGGCTTTGTCACAACAAGGCCGCCTTTTTTATGGGGTTGTAAGACGGTTATGAAACAGCAAATTGGCATGTTGCTGCAGTTGTTGGTGCTGGGAGCTTTGCCTGCACTGATTTATTTCCAGCTGGTGTACGGCGTGAGATTGCTGGTGATGCCAATTTCTTTAATGATCGGCGTCGTGGTTTTTGCTGTTGGCACCACGCTCCGGAATTCTTAGCAGCGGTGCGGCTTGCAGAAGCTTTGAGTGGCCCGGGTTTCGCAGTTTGCGACTGAAATCCTGAGGTGCCCCCTGCTCCGCGTTTTTCCAGCTGGGTTCTTCCAATTGCGGCCTGTTCGCTGTTCGGCAAACTTAGCTTTATTGGAACAGGTTCGCTGCAGTCCGTGATTTCACGCGACTGGAACTTGCCCGCGAAATCGCATCAATTTGCCCTCAGCTGGCAACGGTTGCTGGTTCATCGCCTGCCAGATTCCACATATTCGGCGCATTCGTTACAGGCCGAACGTGCCATTGACAGTTTGCGAAAGCTAAGTGCCGGTTTGTCCCCAATTTGGTCGAGAAATCAAATGTGTGGCTCCGCGCGCATGACGTGTGGGAACTGTACGTTCGTGTAGTATTGTCGGCCCTGTTGGTTTGGAGCGGCGAATTCGTCGTATACCAAGCCATCTTTCCATCGAAAGACGGAAGCGGGGTGTTTTGCAGACCCCAACGCAGTGTTACAGGTGGGAGAATGCGGTCTCGGAGTGAGTTTTCCCCTATTCGTATGGGTCTCACGGAAAACGATCTGGAATCGTGAGTTCGCTTTAGTTGTGATAGCCGTCGAGAGATTGTGGTGAGCACAGTCTTTCGGGTGCTTTTTGCCCAATTATCCTGACGCCCTTTTATTTATTTGCAGCAGGAACGACGAGGAATTATCAATGACGGTTTTGAAATCTCTGCTGTCCTCATTTCGCAATTCTCGCAACAACGCACGCAGAACGCGTCGAGTTGATCAGGTAAGTCCGGGAGCTGCTGAAGCTTTGGAGCAGCGATTGCTGCTGACGAATCCGGATCCCTTCGACAGCAATCCCGGAGCTGCGAAGACCATCTACCTCGACTTCGACGGGCATACTGAGACGAATTCGGTATGGACTAACAATGGCAACCTCACTGTCACGACTCCTCAGTTTAGCGCCGACGCTGATTTAAGTACTTTTTCCGATCTGGATCGCATCACGATCGAAGAAGTGTTTCGACGAGTGTCTGAAGATTTTGCTCCCTTTGGCAACGTCAACGTGACGACCGTGGAGCCTGCCGGAGCGAATCCTGGTGAGGTCATCTTTGTTTCGATTGGTGGTTCAGGTCGCCGCACAAACGCAAGTTCGTGGTCTTCCAGAAGCTATAACGACGCCAAGTTGAATGGGTTCACCAATGCGGCCTCGTCGAACACCGTTTTTGTGTTTGCTCGTGACTATACCAGCCACCTTCAGACTCAGCCGCCGGGAACAACGTCTGGTGAACGAGCTGGTCAATTGGGTCGCGATATCGCCAACGGCGTGAGTGAAGCCGTCGGTATTGCGATGGGGCTTTCTGAACGAGCGACAACTGGCACTGATGAAGTTTCGCCGTTGGTTGGCACCGGTACGTTTGCGCGTGGTTGGCGCGATGTGTGGTCGAATCAGCTTGGCCAGGATGATCTTGCAATTCTGACGAATGGCACAAACGGATTTACGTTCGTTGCTGACGATCATGGTGACGCTTTCGCAACCGCAACATCGATTGCGACAACTCCAAATACAGAGACCGTGCGAGGCCTGATCGGTCAGAATGGCGACGTGGACGTGTTCCACTTCAATACGGCAGCAACCAGTGCGACTTTTAGTGTTCGTGGGTTGGAACTTCCGTCGCAGCTTTCTGAATCAACAGGTCAGGCATTCAGCAGCAACGGATCCAGCAACTCTGGCTCGAACCTTGATCCCACCTTAACGCTGTTCGATGCTAACGGAACAATCGTTAGCTTTGACAATCCGGCCTTCACTTCAACAAGTGATGCAGCGTCCAATGCAAGTCTGACCGCTTCAATTACTCAGAGTCTGCCTGCTGGCGATTACTATCTGCAGATTTCGACGGGTGGTGAGTATGGAAATCTTGGACAGTACGAATTGACGATTACCGGAGTTGATCAGCCGACCAGCACCAACGTGATCGCCTTGCAGAGTAAGCCCAATGCACCAGTAAATTTCTACCTGGACTTCAATGGTGCGCGAGTAACAGAAGACGAAATCATCGTTGCTCGGGCCGACGGCATTGATCAGCCATTTTATGTTCCGGCTTACGATACCGATGGAGATCGCCGGTCAATTTCTGTTGCCGAAGAAGCTGAGATCATCGAGATCTATCGACGAATTGCCGAAGACTTCGCTCCGTTTGATGTCAATGTTACCACTGTCGACCCATTCCTGTTCGGAGCCAGAGCAGGTCTGCAAACCGTTATCGGTGGCGATGGCAGCTGGCACGGAGTAACGAACGCCACTGGTTTCGCGGCATTGGATACCTTTGGTGTTGGTGCCGGCGACAACATGGCGATCGCGTTCAGCGATTTGTTTTCGTCAAATAAAGAGACGGCTCTGGAAACAAGTGCAGCCATCGCCAATGCATTGGGGATCGAAACTCATTACACGAATGGTGACCCGACACAGCCACGATTACCGGGTTATCCTGCCTATGGTGCGATTGGTGGCGATTCAGTAAACAGTCTGCGAGACATCTTCCAGAATGTTGCCGGTTCGTCTTCAGTAGTACCAATTGATCCACTGGCCATCATTACCAACAGTACCAACCGTATCCGGTATCGTTCAGACGATCACGGCAACGATGCAGGCACGGCGTCGTTGGTTACTCTGTCAACGAACACAGAGACCTTAACTGGAATTATTGAATCGAACACCGACGTTGACGTGTTTTCTTTTGAAACTCGCGCGTCCAATGCTGCGATTATTTCCATTACGGGTCTTGATCTGACGGTGACAAGCACAGGGGCGACAGTTCCAGGCGTTACCAATCCGGGAGCAAACCTGGACCCGGTGATTCAGCTGTTGGATGAAAATTTCAACGTCATATTGCAGGACGGTGATTTCTTTGCGTCTGTAAACCAGCTTCGCAATGACAATACCGTATCCAGCCTGAAGGCAGTAATTGCAACTCCGCTCGCGACTGGCCGGTACTTCCTTCGCATTAGTGGGCAGCGAGATCCAAGTCTGTTGGAATACGGAAATATTGGTACCTACACTGTTACCCTGGAAGGCATCGACGGCACGGATGTAAGTCTATCGTTTTTGCCTCCGGATCCGGCTAACCCAAGTGTCATCGCAATATCTGAAAATGCCGGCACAGTGGTCGGTATTGGGCGGGTTGATCGTCCTCGGGGCCAACCAATTACCGCTCCGTTGGTGGTGCAGCTGCAAAGTACAGACACGACGGAACTGGTTGTTCCGCCTTCAGTGACAATTCTTCCGGGGCAGACGTTTGCGTTGTTTAACGTTACCGCCGTGGACGATGATCTTTTGGATGGCGAACAGCGAGTAGTTGTTAATGCTTTGGTGAATGGCGTGATCAGCAGTTCAGCGTCTCTGCGAGTGCTTGACTATGAAACCATCACCACATCACTGAACCCCAGCCCCGTTCGTGAAGATGCTGGACCGGGGGGAGCGACACTAACGGTTGCTCGCAGTAATACAGATATTGGTGCTGCTAACCACTGGGTTGCCTTTGGGTCGTCTTTGCGTGAATACGATATTGCTGGTAATCTGGTCCGCACAGTGCCAATTGAATGGCCGACCGGTAGTCGTCCAGCAGTCGAGGTGGCTCATGATGTTCAGGTTCTGCAGGACGGGAACGTCGCCGTCTTTAACGGAACCGGGACAGCGTTTCTGTCTGTTTTCAACGTTTCAAACAATACCTGGCAGCATTTTGCGGAGCCCGGATTGTCTGCAAATACCACCGCAGATCCAACAATCGGTGGGATTACGTCGATTGGTGACTACGTTTTCCTGAGCGATTTCGAGACGTTTAATGGCGATGCTCGCGGCATCGTGCGTATTAATACGTTCACCGGAGCTGTTGACCGATTCGCTGATACCTCGGTCGGCGCTCGGCTTTTTGCAGCCAATGGTTCTTCGATTGTTGAATTAGAACCAATCACAGGAGAAGTCCTTAAGAGTCTGGCGATCCCTGTAAATTCCGGTGGTTTCAGCCGAACGGCAGCAGCGGTTGCCTTTGACGGAGCTGCCGTTTGGGTGTTGGTGGATGATACTTCGTTTGGAACGACAGCTGAACTGCTGAAGATTAGCCCGGATACTGGAGCCTTGCTGGAAACGCATAGTGTTCCTGGAACGTTTGATTTTGGACGTTCGGGGATGACTGTGATGAACGGGCTGATTTACATCACAGATGGCTTTAATACGCTTTCTGTCTTTGGTGGTACGAGTCTTCTGACCTACAACCCAACCGTCAGGCAGGTTACGGGCAATCTGATTCCAATAGCTGCGCAAAATAACCTTAATATTGGCGTTAGTATTGGGTCACTGCCGTCTGCCAATAAACTTTTAGTGACAGGGTATTCATCTAGCGCATTCGGATTTCTGACTCAACGAATTTACGAAATTGATCCGACTACGGGATTTCAAACGGCATCGTTTCTGGTTCCGAATTCATCATATTTTGACTTCGATGGAATCACTTCAGTCAGCGATGTGACGATCGGTGGTGTGACGTATAACGATCTGATTTATGTTAACAGCCGAGTTAATGGGCTTCAGGTCTTTCAGAGAAATGGAACCCGGCTTGACATCAATCCGGCTACGTCTCCAATCGATCCTGTACCGAATGGAGGTTTTCCAACTGGTGTTGATATCGGTGGGGGCGACGTACCGGGAGTTACTTCGCAGGATCAAAGTTTTCGCGATGTGACCATCGGATTGCACGATGGCTTGCTTTACGGTCTGCTTGATACAGGTACGGGCATCGCTGTTCACGATCCGGACACATTGGCTCAGGTCAATACGATTACTCTGGATGCCGTGGTTAACGCCATTTCAATCGATCGTGATGGCAATATTCTGGGTGGCGGGCCAAACGGGATCATGACTCTGTTTGATCCAAACGGAGTGACAATTTCTTCACTTGCCACGGGGCTTGCTTCAATCGCTGACATTGATACCAACGTCAGTGAGGCGTTGATTATCAGCGACGTCAACGGTCAGGTCGTTACAGGAGAATTGGATGCCATTCGAAACAGCGACCTGTCTTTGTTGACGTTCCTTGAAACGACAGGATCGACTTCGTTTGTCAGCTTTGGTCGACACTCAACGCTGCCAACCGGCGATCTGTTTATTACGTTGACGTCCAGCGATATTTCCGAATTGGTTGTGCCGGTCGAGGTGCGGATCCCTGTTGGTCAGCCTTCCGTAACAATTCCAATTGACGTGATTGACGACAATCTGCGAGACGGAACTCAGTCCGTTGACCTTGCGGGACAGACTGATAACTACGTGACGATCGTAAACACTGTTGCCGTGTTGGATGCGGAAACGGTGGGAGTAGACATTATTCCGGCCACTGTTTATGAAACCGATGGCACGATCACCAATGGGATTCGAGTCTTTCGAACAGACGTGGATGGTCCGTTTGAAGTGCCGGACTTCAGCACAGCTTCCACGACGCAGTCGATTGGGATTGATGATAACGATGTCACGTTGTCTCAACTGCAGATTCGTGATCAGCAGTCGATTATCACCGATGTGAACGTAACTCTAAGTCTGACTCACTCATTCATTCCAGACCTTGATATCTATCTTGTTAGTCCGTCCGGAACCCGTGTTGCTCTGTTCACGGATCTCGGTACCAACGAAACCACGATGACATCGACTGTGTTTGATGATGAAGCGGCTGTTCGAATTCGTGACGGTTTGGCCCCTTACACGGGACGGTTCATCTCAAAAGAGTTGTTGTCCGCGTTTGATGGCGAAGATCCATCCGGAACCTGGACTCTGGAAATTAACGACGACAACGTGCGAGATTCAGGTGTGTTGTTAGGCTGGACTCTGGATATTGAAACGCTGGGGCTGTCTGCCACTAACATTGTGCTGGTTGTTTCTGACCCGTCGGAAGCGGACGTCAGAACCGTTAATGTCACAATTCCTCCAGCGACCGCAGAGATCTTTATCGACCTGTTAGTGCTGGATGACACAATCGTTGATGGGACACAGGTTGCTACAATTGGCGTGGCTTCTACCAATCTGACTGGCTTCGACAATGGGTCTGATACGGTTGATGTGCTCGATGTGGAAAATCTGCAGATCACGCTGGATAAGACCACAATCTCTGAAGGCGACGGTCTTGGGGCGATCACCGGAACGATTCGGCGTTCAGACACTGCTTTAACCGATGCCCTGGTTGTTACACTGACCAGCAACGATAGTTCCGAAATCGCCGTGCCGGTTACGGTTACAATTCCAGTTGGCGAAACATCAGCGACGTTCTTAATCGATGCTGTTGATGATCCGGACTTCGATGGAGATCAACAGGTTACGTTTACTGCAGTGGCTCCTGGATATGTTTCTCTGGACAGTCCTGTGATTACTGTCACAGATCAGGAACCGCGAATTGCTTTGACGACGTTGTCAACAACTGTTGCTGAAGACGCTGGCACAATCGTGATTACAATTTCACGGCTGGACGCAACAGATCTCAGTGTTGCACAAACCGTGACGTTGCAAAGCAACGACCTGACGGAATTGACGGTGCCAGCAACTTTTGTGATTCCTGTAGGAGCGATCAGCGTCAATTTTCTGGCAACGGTACAGAACGATGACCTGCTGGATGGTCCTCAGGTTGTAACGATTACTGCTGCCGATGTGAATACGGCCAATCCGGGTCTGAATTCGGGTACGATTCAAATCACTGTTGAAGATGCTGAGGCCGTTCAGATTACCGTGCCACCAGGCGGCGACACATTCCTTGAAAACGCAGGTGCTGCTGTTACGGGAACTGTTCGCATCACGGCACCGAATCCGGCCGGCGACACAATTGTGACGTTGTTCAACAGCGACCTGACAGAGGTTTCTATCCCGACTCAGGTTGTAATTCCGGCAGGCGAAACGTCCGTCGATTTCGTTATTCGAGCGGTGGACGATACGGCAATCGATCGTGACCAATTGGTGACTTTGACCGGTTCCGCAGCTGGCTATCGAGACGGTAGTTTGGTGGTAACCGTAAGAGATTACGAACCACCGACCACAATTGGTCCCGTCGCTATTACAGAAGATTCCACACCTGCACTTCAGTGGGCTCCTGTCGAAGGTGCTACGCGTTACGACCTTTGGGTGAACGACCTTTCTCGTAACATTGTGCAGCTGTATCGTCTGGAAAACCTGCCAGCAAAAGCTCCGTTCTTCTACGAAGACTTCGAATCCGGTAGCTTCGCGACAAATGGCTGGGCCAATTCCGGGGCAACAATTGACGACCTTGCATTGGGAGAGGAAAATGGTTCCCAGACGGCTCACCTGAATGGAAGCCCGGATGGTGGTGACCGTATTGAAACGTCAACAATGGATCTTTCCGGCAAGGTCGGCGTTCAACTGAAGTATGCGTTTGAACAAACAGGGTCGGGTGAATCACCGGATGCGAGCGAAGACCTTGTAATTTCCTATCGAAATGCGGCTGGCGAATGGGTTGTTCTTGAGCGACAGCCGGGCTCTGGTCCTGACGCTACTGTGTTCAGGACTTCTGTTATTCAGCTGCCGAAAGCTGCCTTGCATGCGAATTTTGCTCTGCGATTTGAAAGCATCGGCAAGGCCATTCAGGATGGGATTGAAGGCGAATACGACGATTGGTTCATCGACAGTGTTGAGCTGAGCGAATACGAAGAGTTTACGCCACCTCAGGAACTTGGTGTCGGTGCTTATCGCTATTGGGTGCGAGCCTACGATAACCTGGAACAACCGGGGTTCTGGTCGCCTGGGCACAACTTCCAGGTTCGAACAAGACCCGTCATTTCAAGTCCAGTCAACAACTCTGCGTCGGCTGTCGCTGGTTCGCCTGTGATTTCATGGTCGACCGTCGTGGACACGGACTACGATCTTTGGGTTAACGATTTGACCCGAGGTACAAGTCAGGTGATTCGCAAGACAGGTCTGCAAACGACCAGCTTCTCCACGGCAACCGCCAACCTCGCGGGTGGCACCTATAAAGCCTGGGTCCGAGCGGGAGCTCCCGATGGCCTCCAGGGTTATTGGAGCACGCCGGTTACGTTTACGATTCTTAGTGCACCTGAAGGACTTCGACCATCAGGTTCTACGTTCGATCGTACACCGGAACTTGGCTGGGACGAAGTTGTCGGGGCAACCTACTACTATGTCTGGTTGACACGTCGTGATCCTGGCCAGACGCCAGTGGTTGTTCTGCAGGATCAATTTGTTTCCGGCAACCTGCGAATTCCAGAACAGGACCTGCAGGACGGTCGATACGTCTTTTGGGTTCAGGCAATCGGTGAAGATGGTTCTCGATCGGCCTGGTCTGCTGGAAGCGAGTTCTATGTTGCCGGACGTCCGGAAGTTATCAGTCCGGCCAACAACGGAACGGCGACTTCCAGTCCAACAATCAGCTGGATTGGCGTTGATGGCAGTAGTCACTACGAGATCTGGGTGAATCGAACAGACGTTGCCGTTTCGAAGGTGATCTACGATGCCAACGTGACATCAACTTCATACACTTCAACGACTGCCCTTGCGGCCGGAACGTACCGAGTATGGATTCGAGCGATCTCGGAAATGGGCGAACGTTCGCCATGGAGCAAGCCGGTCGACTTTACCGTCGCCTCCGCTGGCAACAGATCGATTGAAGTAGAATCCGGCACTGGGCCAATGCTTGCTGCTGTCGATCTGCGGACTGCATTGCACAGCACCTATATTGTGATGCCATTGGAAGAAGATCCAGAAACACCTGTGGCCGTTGCTGGCGATCAGTCAGCAGTCGTGCAGGTCGATCGGATCACTGACCAAGTGGGATCTGCGGTAGACGGCAACGCCGTTGAACAGGTTGACAATGTAATGGCAGAATGGGATGCGTCGAATTGGTGGGATGGAAGCTCTGTCGTTGAAGAAGAGAAAACAGAGCTTTCGCAAGCCGCCGCAATGCTGGGTCTGGGGCTTGCCGCAGGTCGTAGCGTAATTCGTACGGACAGAAAGAAACGTCAGCGATAACCTGCTTTTCATTGGGGTAAGAGTAAGTTCTTTCGCATAGCGACTCTGTACGGTAACTCATGACTGTTCGTCGCTCGATTGAATGAACGATTGTGAAGTCGTCCAAAACTGCAACAGCCTTGCCATTCCGGCAAGGCTGTTTCTTTTTGGATCAACGATGCATGTCCCCTCCCGCCGCCAAAGTGTTCAGAAGAATGCTGATTGCTTTGGGAGGCAAGTGAATCTGAAGTGGCAATTTGGCGACGCGTTCGTAACATACCTTCACGTTTCTGAAAATCGTGATCTGTATAGTGCGAGCTCAGCTATGAGTGAGTTTTGACAGGCTCAGTTTTTCGCTCCGGCGGCCGTTCTTCTGGTTCGCTTCTTCGACGACGATTTTCGTCATCACACTTCTTGTTTTACGTCGCTGGCTCCGCTCATGGCGAATCTCGAACCACAGTCGTCGCCGGTAAGACGACTGATTATTTCCGAAATACTGATCGTTGCTGTCTTGGCACTCAGTGTTGTTGTCTTCAAGGGATTGTATGCCCAGAAGCCCGAGGTTCAGGAAAAGAACATTGAAGCAGTACGCCTGAACGTTGACGTGTTCGTTTCCGAATCGCTGGATGTGCAGGAACTGTTGACCGGATTCGGGACGGCTCGAGCAGATCGCGACGTGGTTATTGCGGCTCAGGTTTCCGGCGAGATCGTTGACATAAATCCGCAATTGAAAGTTGGGCAGCAGGTTCTTAGTGGTCAGTTGGTAACAGCAGCCGACGGTCCGTCAGTGCACCGCAACGCGGACTTGCTGTTGAAGATTGATTCTCGCGACTTACAGCAGAAAGCAGATCAGGCCGGAAATTCAATTGAAGAATCGCTTGCGGACACAAGCCGCTTAAAGGTTCAACAGAAGAATCTTGAGCGTCAGTTGCAGAAGTCGAAGTCGATTTTGGCGACACTGGAAGAAGAATATGAACGGATTCGAGACGCCGAATCGAAACGAGTTGCGACCAGGTCTGATCTGAATCGTGCTTTGCTTGACGTGCAACGCTATGAAGAATCTGTCATCCAGTTGGAAAATCAAGTGGCATCGATTCCACTGCAGATTCAGGCAGCTGAGCAGCGTTTGAATTCCAGTCGAGCCGAAAAATCGCGAGCCGAAAATGATCTGGGACGCACAGAAGTTTACCCACCGTTTGATGGAGTCTTAAGCGAGGTTTTTGTGGAGAAAGGACGCTATGTCAGGGCTGGCGAACAGCTTGCCAGATTGACGGACGTCAGTAAGGTAGAGATTCCTGTTTCATTGGGCTTTGATGATTTTCTGCAGCTGCAAAACATTCTAAGTGAAGGCACGAAGCCCAAAGTTTCCATTTCAGAAAACGAAACCGCAGCGCCTCGCTGGACCGGGTTCATGGTTCGTGCGGCTCCTGAAGCAGATTCGCTTTCAAGAACTGTTCAGGTCTATGTGGAAGTAGAAAACGAAGTTGGTCAGACTCCTCTTTTGCCCGGTGCTTTTGTGTATTCGCGGATCGATGGTTCAGTCTTTAATGACGTAACATTGGTCCCCCGCGAAGCAATTACTGACGGCTGCGTTTATGTGGTTGATGAGCAGAACATCGTGCGAAAACGAAATGTCACCACGGGGCGTCGGTTTCAGTCGTTGATCATCGTTGAAAGCGGGCTCAGCTCCGGTGAGCGAGTTGTGCTGACAAACCTGGACATCGTCAAAGACGGCGAAGAAGTTGTCGTGCAAACAACCGTGGGCCCGAAAGACGAAATTGCCGCCTTGCGAAGTCCATCACTTCAAGTTGTGTCTGATTCAATTTCTGAAGTCGACGAATGACAGAACTTTTCTATTGTGCTGATCTGCGCGCTGCCACGGTGACGCTGTCTGATGCGGAGGCACATCATGCGATTCATGTGCTCCGGCTGAAGTTGCACGACGCCATCGGCCTGTTTGATGGAGCAGGAACGCGAGCGAGCGCGGTGATCACAGCAATTGACCGCAGAACAGTGACGGCCTCTGTATCTTCCTCGACATTCACTCAGAAGCCAACAGTCGGACGGCTGACGGTTGCTGCGTCTCCAGCGAAGGGAGACCGATTAAAGTGGATGATTGAAAAGCTGACTGAGTTGAGCGTCGATACGTACATTCCGCTGTTAACGGAAAGAACGGTCGTCGATCCTCGAAAGTCTAAGCTTGATAAGTTGTCGGCCAACGTTATCAGTGCGGCCAAACAGTCAGGCCAGTTGTGGCTGATGGATGTTGCAGCACCAATGAAACTTGCCGAAATGTTACAGGTGACTGCATCATCGACGAGATATTACATTGCTCACCCGTATGCCGCCGACGCTGAACCAACGGATTGCCCAGGTGTCTTTCCGCCGGATGCTTCACAGAACAATCACGTTTTGCTGATTGGGCCTGAAGGCGGATTCACCGATGCTGAAGTGCAACTAGCTATCAATGCGGGAGCCACGTCGATTTCTCTACCGGGCACAATTTTGCGGATCGAAACAGCGGCCATCGCATTTTCTGCGATTTTGCAGCAGTCGATTTCACGGCGTGCGGCAGGCGTTTAAGTAACCAGTTCCCGTTTGCTTCATACCAACTGTGCAAAAACTCAACACAGCCAACGAACGTCGCGATGATCGCGTTTAGTGGAATATCTTTGAATGCCAGCGTGGACGTGTTTGGCGTGAGTCATCGAGCCAGGAAGTGTGAGAGACCGAACTTGCGTTGGTCGTTTGAAACTGATTGAAAGAGGATCGAAGAGAGAAGAGCGGCATCCCTGCCGAGTGCCCATCCATGGAAGCTCAAAAAGCGTCCGCGAAACAAGCTTGACGACGGAGAAGTTGTTGAGTGAGTAAGTGTCGCCCCTCTCTCATTCGATCCGTTCTGCATCCATCCCGGATCGGGAAATGTATCTATCTTTACAGCGAAGTTCGCTGACTTGTGGCCGCAGAGAACGCGAGCCGGACGATGTGGGCTGGTTTTCACGAGCCAGAACCGTCCACAACAAAAGGTAAATTGCTTCAGCTGCCCAAAGAATCCCGTTTGCTGGTGTGTACTTTGTGCCTGGTTGTTCGCTTTCGGTGCTATTCGGTCAGTGTTTTGAACAGGTCGCCAAAGTCAGGCATTTCTGCTTTCAGCACATCCAACCACATGTCGGGGTGCCAGATTTCAACGCAAACCGCAGCGCCTACGATCACTACTTCTTTTCCAGCCTCGCACCCCAAAAACGATCGAAAGCTATCTGGAATCAACAGTCTGGAACGATTCGCCAAATTGACCTGCTGGTGTCGAGTTGACAGTAAGCGACCAAGGCGTTGAACATCGCCCCAGCGGCCTTCCATGCGTCCCGAATCCATCTTCTTCCGCAGCAATTCGACTCCACTGTCGAGTCGTTTTTGCCACTCATCAGAACGCCACAGGCTCAGGCAGCCCGTTCGTTCTTTGGCAACAATCAGATTGCCCTGTTCGTCGGAAATGCCATCAGCGAAATCCTGCGGCAACGTCACGCGAAAACGATCATCGATCGTTCGTTTGACTTCGCCCGTGATAAACATGATCTCGCCTTAAATGCAGGTTATTTGCCTCCGCCATAGAGTAATGGGCAGATATTCCACTTTCAACCAGTTTTCAAAGATCATTTTGGGCACGAAACCCACTCCATCAGGTTACGACTGCTGCGACGACTGGGCAACTGTGGAAGTGCCGGATTTGCTGATTTTGTGGAATTGGTTGTAAACGGCGTCGCCGCAACACTTTCCGCGTTGCCTTCTGTTTGGTGAGATCAAAGTGGCGATGGGTTGTGTCAACTTCAACGAAGGGACGGATCAGAGAAGCGAATCGGGATGGCTAAACCGGATGGCGCTTGTCCCGTTGATGATCGTGAAAACATAGCATGACTTTGAATTCGACAGGAGATCTACCGTGATGGCGTGATAGTTTTAAGTGATAGCCACCAATACTGGTGCCCACATTTCTCGCCGCCGATTTCGACCTTCAGGGGTCCCGCCATGGGTAAGTTCAGACAATTTCTATTTGGTACGCTTACAGGTGCTTGCCTTGTGTTTGTGGCGTTGCAATATCACGTCGTGCAGACTCATCAAGGCTTTCGGGTTGTGCCGCGGACGCCTCAGCATTCCATCGGGTTGGCTTTTATTGACATTCGCAGCTGGGATGCTGCTGACTGGGCGGATCGTCCAGAAGTTGCTCGCGCGTTTGTCGCAAACGGGTCTGCCGATCTGGTCGCCGGTTCTGTGACAGAAGGCCTGATGGAATCCGTTTCGTCTGGAAGTCCGATCGATCAACTGCGAGGGAAACTGAATCTGCCTTCATCCAGTGCCGGAGGCAGCGATTCAATGTTTGATGCTCCCGGATTTTTGCCCATCGGAAAGGAATCCTCAGGTATCCCACAATCGGATTTTGATGATTTGCTTTCAACGCCTTTTCCACTGGACCCCAAGTTGAAAGATCCACTAGACGCGGCATTCAAAAACAATCCACTGCCATCAACGCCGCGAGCATCAACCACGGTTGCTAAGCGGCCTGATCTTGACGTCAACGACGTGTTTACGTCGGGTGTGGCTGGTTTGACAGACGCCTTTCAGCCAGCGGCTTCAACGCCACAAGTCGCAGTGGAGACAGCGAAGTCTGCAACCAGTGCAGGCACAGGCATGTCTGCTCAACAGGAAGCAGAACTATTGGAACGCATGCTGTTTGGTGACAGCACCCCTGCCACAACTTCTTCTACTTCATCATCACCGTCGAGCGGCGCTGGTATGTTTGAAGATGTCACCAACACACTTGAAAGCCGTGCAGCGGAAGCCATGCAGCGTGTGACGTCCGGAATTCGCGATGAAGCCAATCAGGCCGTTCAGCAGTCGTCTACTTCACTTGATCGCTATGTGAGAGATCAGGTGAAGTCTTCGTTGCCGGAAAGCGTTTCCGGGATGTTCAACGAAGATCTTGTGCCTGTTCCAACCGCCAACAGTTCTGGAACCAGCGTTATTCCGGAAGCGATCAAAGCTTTGCAAAATGGCTTTGATCCGTTTCTTGAGTAGTTAAAACCTGCTGCAGCTATCTTTCAGATCTTTGTTTGTTGCCTGTGGCTATAGATGGTCGAACTGAGTGTCTGCCATAGGACTATAGTCTTCAAACCGCATGAATTCCTTCCGCCATGTGAGCCGGATAATTCCAGTCGGCCCACTTCGATGTTTGGCGATTACGATCTCTGCTTCGCCCGGTCGGTCTTCGGGATCATACGCGTCGGGACGATGCAGGAACATTACCATGTCGGCGTCCTGTTCGATGGATCCGCTTTCTCGAAGGTCGGCAAGACGTGGTCGCTTGTCTTCACGAAGTTCCACGCCTCGGTTCAGCTGAGCAAGAGCAATCACAGGCACGCGAAGTTCTTTCGCAAGAAACTTCAGCCGGCGAGAAATCCCCGCAATCTGCTGTTCGCGAGGTGCGCTTTTGTCTTCGGGTTCGATGAGCTGCAAATAGTCGATGATGATCACGCCCAGAGGACTCTTGCGGTGAAGTCGTCGAGCAAGTGCGGCCACCTGAGCCATCGTGCGTCCAGGCTTGTCATCGATAAACAACGACAACCTTGCAAGATCGTCTGACGCCATCATCAACTGATCGCGTTGTGTTGCGGTGAGGTTTCCCGATCGCAGATCGTGGCCGTTGACTTTGGCCGTAATACACAACAGACGTTCGGCGAGTTCCAGGTTGGACTGTTCCAGACTGAAGAACAAAACGCCCTTTCCGTCGCGGGCAACGGCTTCCGCTACGTTACACACAAAGGCCGTCTTACCCATGGACGGTCGAGCTGCAAGGATGATTAATTCTGTCGGCTGCAGACCGGTTGTATGTTCGTCCAGGTCGGTGAATCCCATGGTTGTTCCAGAGACGTCACCTTCCTTGTTCATGCGTTCGTCGATGCGATGAAAAGCATCCATAAGGATGTCGCTGATGGCGATATTGCCACCACCTTCCTGCTGCTCAACGATGCTGAAGATATCGCGTTCTGCCTTTTGCAGAAGATCTTCAATGTCTGTTGTAAGATCATAACTTTCGGCCAGGATCTCTGTGCAGGCATAGATCAGAGTTCGCTGCATCCACTTTTCGCGGACGATGTTGGAATAATACTTTACGTGCGCGGCGTGTGGTACGGCTTCAAGTATTTCCGCAAGGTAAGCGGCTCCGCCAATTTCTTCGAACTCATTGCGTCGCATCAGTTCGTTGGCGAGCGTCACAGC
This sequence comes from uncultured Planctomycetaceae bacterium, assembly GCA_937916515.1. Lineage (GTDB taxonomy): Bacteria > Planctomycetota > Planctomycetia > Planctomycetales > Planctomycetaceae > Fuerstiella. Next base: position 29,805 of record CALFSX010000213.1, read on the forward strand.
ATCGATTCCTCGCACGTTGTTTTCGTGCAGATGCCGGATGGAGTTGTAGATCTTCTGGTGGGCGTCGCTGTAGAAGTAGTCCTGCTTGATGATTTCACCCACATCATCGATTGCTTCGTTCAGCAGCATGATACTGCCCAATACGCCGCGTTCAGCGTCAAGGTTCTGGGGTGGAAGTCTTAGCTGATCGTGGACGTTGGGGGTTTTCTTCTTGCGACCTTTCGACTTCTGAAAGCCAGGTTTTTGCTGGGAGTTTTCGTCCTGCCAATTCGAACCGGCTGCCATGAAATAGTTCTCCGTCCTGAAGGCCACGCGCAAGAAAGAAGGCTATGAGCAAAAAATCCTCAGACAGGATAAACTGCCTGAGGATTTAGAATTTTAAGATGGCCGTTTTCACAGCCGATGTGGGCAGCTTGTGCAGCCCAGAGCGTTACGCTCCGGTGGCTGATGGAACAACCCATACCTTGACTTCGGTCTGTACCTTTTCGTGAAGCTTAAGCTTAACGGTGTACATACCAAGTTCTTTGATGGCACCGTCCAGGCGAACCTGATCCGCTTCGATTGGGTGACCAGCGGCCTTCAGAACATCACTGATGTCCTTGGCCATTACAGAACCGTACAGAGCGTTGTCTGCTGTCGCGTGAGCTTCGATTGTGGCGCTGTACTTGCTGACAGCATCGGCAATCTTCGTAAGCTGTCGAATGCGGCTGGATTCGATGGCCTTCAGCTTCTCTTTGTGTAGCTCAACCATCTTTTTGTTTTCTTCGGACGCAACAGTTGCGAGTCCGTGTGGCAGCAGATAGTTGCGTGCGTAGCCGGGCTTTACCTTTACGATATCGCCACGCTTGCCAAGATGCTCAATGTCGTGAACAAGTAGTACTTCGGCTGAGCCGTTTGTTGAACCAGCGACACCGCGTGGTCGAGTTGTATGAACCATGATTTGAGTCCCTTGAATATCTGCTGCAATCAACAATGACTGCGATGTCTACTTTTGAAAACTTATGTCAGGGACAGGTCCCTGATTCAATTTCGAGCGGTCTGTTGGAATGCTTCCGCTATTGCTCAGAAAATGTATCGAATTAAATTCTAACTAAAATGGCACTTCATCGTCAGATGCGCCGGCTGGCGGATCATCGTAAAACGCCTGGTCCGGAGACCGCGAAGATGTTGTACTTGGTGTTGATGGAGCAGTGTTCGCACTTTGCTGTGGCCTGCTCATGCCGCCACCTCCGCCCGGAGCACCACTACCTCCGCCTTCAGCTCTGCCGCCCAGCATCTGAAGCGTTTCACCAACGACTTTCAGTTTCGAGCGTTTCTGTCCGGATTCCTTGTCTTCCCATTGATCCAGTTGAAGTCTACCTTCGATTAGTACCGGTCGTCCTTTGGCAAGGTACTCACCCGCGACTTCAGCCGTTCTTCCCCACAAAGTCACGTCGATAAACGTTGTTTCTTCTTTGCGTTCGTTGGAACTCTTGTCCATCCAGCTGCGGTTGACCGCCAGCCCGATTTCGGCCACAGCCGTACCGCCGGTGGTATAGCGGACTTCCGGGTCGCGGGTCAGATTTCCAACCAGAATGACTTTATTGAACGATGCCATGGTGCCCTCTCGAACCAGGACAGAAGAAACATTCAGGGAGTGAGAGTAACCACAGCAGTTGCGACAGTTGAGTCGCAACTAAGCTGTCCCCCGACAACAGTATCTATTCTTCAGCTTCAGCGGGTGCTTCAGGTGTCTCTTCATCTTCGGCAGGTACACTGTGAACGCCATTCAACGCATCAACCATGGCGTTGAACAGTTCCGGTGTGTGCTTGATGATCAGCTGGCGAATAACTGTTTCGCTAAGGTGGCACTGTCGAACAACCACGTCCATTCCACTGCTTGGCATGCGGAAGCAAACGACGTAGTGCAGACCTTTGCGGTGTCCGCTGATTTCGTAGGCCAGTTTGCCGTCCTGCCACGGGCGGTGAGCAACGATTGTGGCACCCGCTTTTTGCAAGATCGTCAGAATGGCGTTGATTGTTGCGTCCGGATCGTTGGCAAACTGTGAGCTGCCAACAAGGAACATGCCTTCGTAGAGATGTTCGTTAACTGTTTTTACTTCTGCGACTGACACCAGCAATTACTCCCAAGGATACGTTTTATTTGGTGATACTCGGTGATTAGAGATCACCTGATCGTCCGGAATCTATTCTCAACTTACAAATCACAAAGCAGTCATGCTTCTTCAGATTGCCGATTGTATTTGTTCATCGTGGGTTCGATTCCTTCGGAAACCCAGTTCTCAACAGAATCAGCCGCACGGACCACAGCCAACTCAATCGGGTCCTTTTCGGTGTCGCGGAATTTTCCGAGCACCCAGGACGTCACATCCATCTTTCCAGGCGGTCGATCAATTCCAAGTCTAAGTCGTGGAAAAGTCTCTTGCCCAAGGCGTTGAATGATATCACTCAACCCCTTCTGACCACCGGCTGACCCCGATGGTTTCCATCGAAGTTTTCCAGTCGGCAGATTCATGTCGTCGCAGACGACCACGATTTCTGACATTTCAGGCTGATAGAAACGAACAAACTGCCAAACCGACTCGCCGCTGCGATTCATATAGGTGAGAGGTGCGATTAACAGCACTTTCTCGCCACGAATCTGAACATCGTAAAAATCAGCTTGATACTTGTTCTGAGGCTTTCCAGCACCAAAACGCTTTGCAAGTTCGGCCACAACGTCAAATCCAACGTTGTGGCGTGTTCCTGCATATTTTTCGCCCGGGTTTCCAAGGCCGACGACAAGTCTCATGGCTGGGAAGTCCGAACTACTCCGCAAACTCTTCTGTTACTCACTGACAGCTGCAGTTGCCGCCGCAGCTTTCTTTGGATCGTACAGTTCCACAACTTTGGTGCTCGGATCGGTGTCAATTTTGACGCCTTCCGGAGTACGCAGGCTGCTGACGCTGACTGAATCGCCGATTTTCAAAGGACCAACTCGCACAGCGATTGTCTTTGGCACTCGAAATTCAGGGCAAGTGACAGAAACTCTTTTGATGAACTGTCGAATCTGACCGCCGTCTTTCAAGCCAAGAGGCTCGCCGCGCAGTTCCAGAGGGACTTCAACGGTGACAATTGCATCTGGATCGACGCGTTTCAGGTCAACGTGCTTCACGTGTGTGCTGAAAATGTCCCATTGAAGTTCCTGAACGACTGCTTTTTCGACAGCTCCGTTCAGTTCGACGTCAACAACGCGCGAACCGCCGGCAACCAGCTTTTCAACAGCGTCTGAAGTAACCGTCAGGTTGACTGATTCTTTTTTGAATCCGTACAGGTTCGCCGGTACAAGGCCCTGTTTTCGAAGTCGTTTACTACCCGCAGAACCGAGAATATCACGAGTTTCTGCTGACAGACGAAAGTCTTCCGCCATGTCTTTGTTTCCTAATCATTTAAAACGTCAAAAACTGATAAGTCGCTGGATTACAGCTGTTTCCGGGTTACCCAGCGACAGCAATCTGCGTTAAAACCGAGTTTCGCCAATAAAGCTCTGTTTTCGGCTCCGAAGAGTCACGTCATCAGTTGCAATAGCGCGGATTTTCAGCCGGACGAGCGAAAGCGGAAACGGCGGAGGATACCTGGCAGCACCCTGCTCTTCAACACTAATGCTGGGATTCCTGGAGAACACTGCCCTTTCCTCTCCCGATCGTCGACTTTCATCAGGCCGGGGCCTTAGTGCAAGTTACAGAAACAGAGTAACCGTCGTGGTCGACTTCGGTTATCCCAAACACCGTAAAATGCAGCGTTCTTGGCCTTAGTTTGACCAAATTCGCTATTCGCAGCGTTCGACTTTCCGCCCCTTCGTGGAAGACGCCGCGTTCGTGGCGTAGAATAATCCTCATTCTTTGGAAGATCTTCTTCCCCGTGCTCTCACATTTCGTGGAAAGATCGGTCCGAAATGCCAGCTTCCTTCAAACGCTTGTGGCTGCTGCCTTCGAGAACTGTGTTTTGGGGCGACCGCCACAATACCGGTTGTCGCCTGATTTTTCCGATTTGTATTTTTTTTGCAGCCGTATTTGCCGATGCTGCGGTCGCGGCTCCGCAGGATGAGCCAACGGACGACGGTGCTGAGGTTCAATGGAATCTTGCTCAAACGCTGGCCACCGACCGCAATGTGCTGACCGCAATGGAATCTCACCGCAAGCGACTTGCAGCCAAAGAGTTCGCAGCAGCGGCTGACGACTTTCGGCGTCTTCGAACGGCTGATCCGTTTACGCTTGTACCTTCTCCCGCTTACCCGGGTGTATTCATCCCTTTGCACAAAGCTTTGTTTGCCGTTGCCTGGGAAATTCCCCCGGACGTCGCACGGAATCTTGTTGAAACCGTTGAATCGGTAGCAGAAATCCAGTTGCAGTCGGTGTTGGATGAAGGAAAGTCCCGGTTGCTGCCCGCCGTTATCTGCCAGTTCGCGGGAACGAAGGCATCAATAAAGGCCCATTTTGTTCTGGCAAGAATTCACCTGAACCGAGGCAATCGAGAAGCCGCTGAGGAATGGCTACGCCCAATTTCGCGCCCCGGCATTCCCGCTGAATATCGGATTGCAGCAGAATCGATATTGGCGGACCTGTCTGCTGACAAACAGTCTTCTGCCACTGGTTCTTCTGCCACTGGTTCATCGAACGCCGTTCAGCAGATTCCGAAACACCTGGTATGGCAATCTCGAACTGCGGCGTCACCGAAACTGCGAGATCAAGTGGAGGTCTTCCAGAAAACCGCCTACGCAGCCGGAGTCGTGCCGGAAACAGTATGGGATGTGGTCGCACAAGGACAAACCGCTTTTCGCAGAACGTTGCGTGGGTTGGAGTGTATGGACATCACAACTGGAAGTGCGCGGTGGGAGTATCCAATAGGTTTCGGCCTTGATTCAATGATCTCGTCCAACAGAAGCAACGCCAGCGTATTCAATGAAGCGAAGCGTGATCCTTTGGCGACAGTCAGTTTTGCTCGCATGGACCAAAGCCCGTTCGCGAACGTGTTCTGCCGTGACAATCTTCTGGGTGGTGTGTGTCAGGACGCCAGTCGTGTTTACGCCGTGGCCACTGATAGCGAGTACCAGGCATCGTCGTATTCCAATCGCGGTTTTCGACCGTCAGGGGCCAGCGGCTTTCAGGGCAACCGGCTGATTGCTCTTGATAAGGAAACGGGGGCTCGCATCTGGAGCCTTGGGCGAGCCACTTTTGAAGAACATTTAGGTGTCGCCGAATCTTCCTGTTGGATCGCGGGCTTGCCGGAAAAAAACGGCAAGCAACTGTATTGCGTTGTTGAATGGAATAGCGAAATACGCCTTGCTTGTATATCCGCCGAAACGGGTGAATTGAACTGGACGGTACCGCTGGCCTTTCCGGAACAAACCATTGATAAAGATGTTGTGCGCCGCTACTGGGCCGTTAAACCGCTTCGAGTGGGCGGGCTGATCTGGAGTTTAACAACGGCGGGTTCGTTGGTATGCGTGGATGAAGTCAGTCAGTCCATCGTCTATGCCACCGCGATTCAGGAGGAAAGCAGCACGGAAAGTCGGCCACCCACGGGAAGGGGCCAGCCAGTCGTGTTTACTCGACCCTTGGCGATGACCGGTCGTTGGCCGAAATCGCGAATCGTAGCGATTAATGGTGCGATTGTTGTGATGGCTCATGAATCGCACGACATCGTTGTGATCGAACCTGAAAGTGGTGGCCTGATTAGACGGATTGAAGTCGAGCCAGGCACGGTCGTCGTGCATGTTGATGAAAAACAGATTGTCTTAGGCACGATCGGCGACCTGAAGTGTGTCGCCGCAAAATCGGGCAACCAGTTGTGGGTTCGGCCGCTCACCGAAACTCAGGGAGCTGTCACTGGTGAAGGAGTTCGCGTGGGTGCCAGGCTGCTTTGTCCCATGAGCACGGGGGCGATTGCGGCGGTTAATCTTTCATCGGGCGAATTTTCTGAAACGATCGATCAAGTGTTGCCCAAAGATGGCTGGGGTAAGCTGATGCTGCCTTCTGATTTGCAGGGAGACATTCTTTATACAGCGCCCGATCGAATGACGCGCCTGTCGTCGCAGCCGCCCACAACTGTGCCAGAAGATCCGTTGGAAGTCGCATCTGGTTTGATGGCCAGTGGGAAGTGGTTGAGTGCTTTAAAGATGGCAGAATCAGTGCCAGCCACTGATTCGTCTCGTGTTGAAGCTGACGACATCATTTTTCAGTCTCGATTGCAGTTGGCGGCTGAAGATCCGGATCGGTACCTTGCCGAACTCCTGCAGAGCCCGCTAAGTAATTCTCAGAAGCTTCAAGTGCAGGTCTTTGAAGCGTCTGTGTCGTTTAACGAACGTCGTTACGATGCTGCGACCGACCAATTGCTTGGCATTCTGGCGCTGAATAGCTCAATTTTGTCGATGCCAGCACCTCTTCAGTTGGCCGAATCCGAACGCCCTGTCAAAGCGGATGATTTTTCCAGAGCGGAATCGTCCGGGCAAACAAAAATTCAGGCTGCATTGCCGCTGATTACCTGGGCCGCCACGCGTCTGAGTCAGTGTCTGGATCATGTCGCGTTGAACGACAGTCAAACAGAACGTCTTAGCCAGTTGCCGGACACCGTGCTGCTGTCAATTTATCACCCAGTTGTAACCACCACGCTTCGGCAGCGGGCTGAACAAACCGCTTCTGACGAAACCGCTCTGCATTTGTTGCAACACAGCATCGCTGTGCATTCTAAGTTCGAACCGGGGCGTTCGGATGGAATTCAGCCCGAATTGCAGGTTCTGCAGGATCGCATCAAGTCGCGGCTTGCTTCGTTGAATGTTGGTAAAGCCCGACTTCCTTCAGAATCAGCCGTCCGTCGGCTGATTAGTGCGGTTGTCGCTGAATTTCCCGCTGACGTTAATGCCGGGTTGCGACAGGCGGTTTCAGAATCAGCCTCGACCGCCGTGTCGTCCCCGACTTCCCCGTCCCCAGATTCCTCGCTGGCAGACGCTGCGTTTGTCAGCAGGCTTCAGGGGCGATTTGCGGAGTGGAAAGAACAACCTTATCAAACTGTGCCGACAACCAGGCTTTCGTCGTCTAATCGCAAGTCTTCCACAATGATGGCGTCGGAAACGAATGATCCGTTTCTTCGCGAATACAGTTGGACGGTCGTTCAGGGTGATTATGGTCGAGTGCTGGCCAAAAGTGTTTCCGACATCGGCGAACAATGGTCGATTCCCGGCAACTTCGAAGGCGACGGAACGTACTGGTATCGCAATGATCTGTTGTTGCGAGTTGGTTCGGTTGTGTTGCTGCAGTCCTATCGGTCGGTGACGGGGATTTCGGTTTTTGATGGACGAGTTTTGTGGACGAAAAATGTTTCGATGCAGTCAGGTATTGGCGGCTCGTCAATTCAGCCAGGCAGTTTTTCAGCGTTCGTGGCCGGGCGGAATCATTTGCCCTCCTGGCAGTCTTTAAGCCCCTATCGAATTGTTGGTTGGGGAGATCGCTGGGTCTGCATCAAGCACGGGTTGCAGCTGGAAGTGATCGACATGTATTCAGGGCAGACGTGCTGGTCACTCAGCCTTTCTGATAGTCATAGCCATGTGATTGCCACAGACGACATCGTGCTTGTTAACTCGCCATCAACAGCGGCGGTCACGTGTTTTGATCGGGCCGATGGCCACCTGGTTTCCATTGCAGCGGCCGATCGATTGGCTGAAACGGCGATTCGCAACGTAAAGTCGCTGCTGGTTTGCTGGAATAAGCCAGTGGATGGCACTGCTGGTCGGCTGACGTGGATTGATCCGTTAACCGAAAAGATTCACAACGAAGTGAGCCTGGGCGACTCGAAACAGTTTCACTTCGTTGATGAAAACACGCTGGTGGGGATCAATGATCAGCAGCAGTTCCTGGTGGTTAACCTGCTAAACGGATCAACGGAAAAGTGCTCGTTTCGAATTGAAGGCAAAGACTCGCCAGATGCAGCCGCCACAGAACTGGATGAACATAATGGCCCTCCGGATCTGCCACTTTGGGACCCGGCTCGCGTGCAGATTTATTCAGACGCTGTGAATTATTATGTGTCCAACCGAGCGAGCAATAATGCCTCAAGCAGGCAGCCGTATGGACGCCAAATGATGCGGTTTGACGGTGGTCTGCGAGCTGTCGCTCGCGATACGGGAAGCGTCCGGTGGTGGGTTTACAATGATGTGACTCAGCTTGCATCCACCGATCAGCCGGAACTTCCGGTGCTTGTTTTGGTTCAGGATTCTATGACGAATGTGGTCGGAGCTAATTCTGCCGTCAGTCAGAACGTGTTTCGTGGTATCGCCAAACTTAGCGGCGACCAATTGTTTGAACAGCCGGTGCCTTCACAGTACGGAATTCGATTTGTGTCGATCGATTCACCGGCAGCAAATATTCTGGACATTGGTGTTCAGGGAATGCGAGTTCGCCTGGAACCTGAATCCCTTCTGCTGAAGACTTCGCCCCAGCAAGGGCTTCGCGCAAAGCCGTGAAGGGTTTTTGAGCGGGAAGACATTGAGATAAAGCGAAAGATCGCAGGCTGGAGTTTGGATGCGGTTAAGTCACTAAGTGACTGAAGCCCATTCGGCATGAATGCCTCTTCTCCATTCACTTTTAACAGTGTTTTTGCTTTTCAAAACTTTTCACGGCGTTGGGCTTCGCCCTTGACCCAGTGCGTGGCACGCGGAAAGGCCTGGGTGGCTTGAATTGCTAAGCCGCTCCGTTGTCGCTGCTTATACCGTGGGCGCATCATTTTGGATAAGACCCCAACCTTAAAGCATCGGGCTCGCGATATTCAACGTTTATTGGCCGGGCTGTATTTCATAAACATAGACCCCGACCGGGTCATGAAAAACCTGTTTCAGGAAGTAAGGCCGCGTCACTCCAAATTGCCATGCAGGCATTAGATAGCCGCTGCGGATGACCACAAAGTGCACGTTCATGCCCACCAGCTCCGCCATGATTTCGTCATTCAGGCCTTGTTCGGTAATCGTTTTTCGAAGTCTCATATATCGTTCCGGGAAGAAGCCGGAATATCCGTTCACCATGGGAACTCCATGCAACGTGCCGTAGTACATCCAGCGTGTTGTTGAGTCGAAATCCAGAGCTCTGGAACTTGCCGAAAACGGTACACAGGCAATGCCTTTGCCTGTTGGAGTATTCTGTTTGATGAAGTCCGTCCAGGCATGATGACGCTGCAGGTCGGGAGCTCCTGCCAGTGTCGGTTGCAACGGTGGAACTTCAATCAATGCCAGAACGCCAACAACAACCATCAGGGAAGCCATCAGCCGCTGCTTGCCTGTGATGACTGATAGTCGCGTGGTGAGTTCGCGCAGTCCCAGCAATGCCAGCAGGCTGACAGACAATTGTGTCAGATACGCAAAACGAAACACATTGCGGACCTGTCCCATACCTGGGCAACGTTCGGAAATATCCCACCACGGCTGCCACGTGCCAATTTTCAGGTGAGGCCCCAACGTCAACAGGCCGGAACACACAGCCGTCATCAGCAGAAAAATGGCCCACGACTTTCGCCGGCGTCGACACATGGCAATGGCAAAACCGATTGCAGCGAGTGCCAGCTTTAGTCCGCCAGGCGACAGGCTGAATCCGCGCACGGTGGCTCCCCAGATCAGCGCGTGTGGTGGACTTCGAAACAGGTTGCTCGGTTGTGCTGACAAGCGTTCGACAAGATCCGGAGTTCGTTCAAACGATTCTCCTTTCAGAGTCTGCCGCAACGGAATCAGTACAATTCCCACCAGCACGGCGGCAATACTCAAAGCCAGCAACGACGACATCCAGAATCGTTTTGTGCGGAATGACAGGAACAGACACCACCCGGTGGCGACTAACACCAGTGACAGAAACAACGTGTGATGTACACACGTGTAGAAGCACGTGGTATACGCCAGAGCCGCTTCGATGGCCGTCCACCTGGTTGGTCGAAGTCCATGTCGCCGCACGACATCCCACACCCAGATGATGGGCCAAACAGGAACCAGTTGCAGCACTTCAACCTGATCCAGACCCAGCGGCAACCAAACCACCATGATGGCCCCAATGGTGCTTATCAGACGGCGATGTCCGTGCCTGCGAAGTACAACAAATGTAACAAAACCATTCAGGTACAAAGACAGAATCAGATAGACGTTGTAAGCCAAAGTTGGCGAGCCCGTCAGCCAGACCACCGGTGCCACAATCACGGTTGCCGGTTGAGGTTCCGAATACGCGAAAGTGGAAACTTCCGGGAAGAAGATCGGTGCCTGCCAATAGTCAGCGAATCCATGTTTCGCTCGATCAGCATTCCACCAGATGGTCCACGCGTTAAACAACGGAACCGTGGTGATTTGATTGGATCGAATCGGCAGGCAGGAATTCAGTTGTCCGATAATCGGAAACACAACCCACAACGCCGCCGCCACAATGGCTGCCTGAGGAAGCACTTTTCGACAAGATCCAGCGATACCAGACATGAATGACCGTGTGTTGTAAACTTGTAGGCTGCTGATTGTGTAAGGCTGCGTGAATAGGTTTCTTACTCGCAGCGAAGATAAGCACGCCTCAGCGGCGAGTCAATCAACACGTCAATTTCCGATTCAATCCGGGAAATGCAGTGATAGATCAGTAGTCACCGTTGAATCCACCAACTCACCACGCGCCATCGTCATGAGAGTTGTCCCACAAGCCGGTGTGTTTCATGCTGGAAAGCAACGTCTGAACAAAATAGACACTGATTACTATGCATGTCCTGGTTTTCTGCTCTGTGATTCCTTCCCAGCTGTCTGTGCAAGGGGGATGGCCTGGCGGTGCTACACTGTTCAGCCGGTCTGCAGGCTAACGAATTCTACGAAAATAAAGTGGTTCGAAATAACTGCGGCGAAGCAGCAAGCACTGCAGGCGTTTTACGTTTTCACTGAGGGCGGTAATGTATCCGGATTCTTTCGAATTTCTCTTACTCCGAGTTGGGGCTTTGCCGCCTTTGCCGTGCCAGGCAGCTGCATAGTCGCTTTGTTGAGGAGCACTTGAGAATGGTTTTACTTCTGCGATTCGTTCTGCAACCACCAGCACGTATGTACGTTCTGAATTTTTCAGCGACACACGACTTTTGATATCGGTTGGCTCCACCACTTCGTACCACGGAGCGTTTTTTCGGTGTTCGAACAGAATGACCTGGTCAATTCGAAATCCGTTTTTTGCACTGAACGCTTCAAAAAAGAATTCGGGAGAAAACTGATAGAAACCGTGGCCCATAAAGTTATTGGAAGGGCTGATGGCTAAAAAGTGCCCGCCGGGACGAACCATTTCCATACAGTTCTTGTACGCCTGCCGCACGTCAAACACGTGTTCGAGAGTGCCTCCGTCGAGGACGACGTGGTATTTTGATTTTAGTTCGTCCGGGATTGCTTCGTTAAGGTCGTGGCAGATCTGAGCACCTTCAAACGAGGAATGGTCCATTGATTCAATAGTTTGAGCTCCCAGACATCGCAGCAGGTCTTCGGCGTACTCAGAATCGGACTGCTGAATGATTGCTTCAGCGTCCGGTACACACCATTCCAGGTACTCTTTGACCAGATTGGTCCTTGTTGATTTGTCTGAATGCAGGTCCTGTCGCCCGATCATCAGCGTCGAATCAAAATTCACTCCACGCGTTCTTGAGTGAAGCAGGAATCGTGTTCCGTTGGTATCAAGTCCCATTGTTTTACCATTCTTCCCTGGATGTAAAACGAAGCCTTCGATCCCGCTTCAGCACCGCTGTTCGGGAGTTGTTCTTAATTCGCTAAACTCAATTTCCCCAAAACGGTTGCCACTCCGTCGCTCGTTTCCGTGTTTCCAAAATCAATGATTTCGGCGGCTCTCGGCTTTGGCATTGCGTTGTTTCCTCATGATGTCCTGGACATTTGCGGCGACTGTGCTTGAACTGTTCAGGAGGACGCTTGTTTCGGTCACGTGCATTGCCATCCACCGACGCACAGCACGTTTGATCAAAGCTGAACGAGCGTTCCCTATTCGCCGTTGGCGGTGTGGATTTTCAGGGTTTTGTCGTGGCCGCCGTGAAGTTGTTTCAGTGTGTCGGGCCATCCGCTTTTCAGGATGAACACGGCCAGGCTGCGACCTTTTAATTGGTACATGTCGTCGCTGGAATACACTGTCTCGTCGACTTTTGATTTGCTGGTGTCAACCACGGGAACCCACCGTTCCGATGGTTTGTGGCGGGGCAGTACGAACGAAACGGAGTCTGGTTGGTTGCTGAGCAACAGCAGCAGCGAATCGCCTTCGATGCGGCGACCGTATTCATCCAGCTCATCAATGGATTCGCCGTTGAAGCGGACTCCAATGGAATTTACGGATCCGGAATTCCATTCGTTGTCAGCAAGTTCTGTTCCCTTGGCAGACAACCAGGCGATGTCTTTCACTCCAGCCCCGCGAATGCGTCTGCCCTGGAAAAAGTTGCGTCGCTTCAGCACCGGTTGGTCGTGCCACAACTGAATCATGCGGCGGCAGAAATCCAGAAACTCTTCTTCTTCTTCGCTTAAGTCCCAGTGCAGCCAGCTGAGTTCATTGTCCTGGCAATAAGCGTTGTTGTTGCCATTTTGAGTGTGGCTTAATTCGTCGCCGCCACGAACCATGGGAACGCCCTGAGAAATCATCAATGTGGCGAACAGGTTCTTACGTTGTTGAACTCGCAGTTGATTAATTTCAGGATCATCGGTTTCTCCTTCAACTCCACAGTTCCAGCCGTTGTTGTGGCTGTCGCCGTCGCGATTGTCTTCAAGGTTTGCGAGGTTAAGTTTGTGGTGATACGTGACCAGGTCTCTTAGGCAGAAACCATCGTGGGCCGTGACAAAGTTGATACTGGCGTGAGGGCGGCGACCGTTGTGCTCGTACAGATCGCTGCTTCCCGTTAGTCGAGTGGCGAATTCGTTGACGGCGCCACCATCACCGGCCCAGAAGCGTCGAATGGTGTCTCGATACTTTCCGTTCCATTCTGACCACAGGTGCGGAAAATTGCCGACCTGATATCCGCCGCTGCCCAGGTCCCATGGTTCTGCAATCAGTTTGACCTGCGACAGAACCGGGTCCTGCATGATAATGTCAAAGAACGCGCTCAGCTTGTCGACGTCGTGAAGTTCGCGAGCCAGTGCGCTGCACAGGTCGAAGCGGAAGCCATCGACGTGCATTTCCTGAACCCAGTAGCGCAGGCTGTCCATAATCAACTGCAGCACTCGCGGTGATTGCATGTTCAGCGTGTTGCCACAACCTGTGAAGTCCTGATAGTAGCGTTTGTTTTCGGGCAGCAGTCGATAGTACGAAGCGTTGTCGATGCCTCGCAGTGACAGCGTTGGTCCGAAGTGATTGCCTTCGCCCGTGTGATTATAAACGACGTCCAGAATGACTTCGATGTTGGCAGCATGCAGCTGCTTCACCATGTGTTTGAATTCGTTGATGACTTCCTGAGGCTTGGTGGCGGTTGCGTAACGAGAATCGGGTGAGAAGAACGAAAGTGTGTTGTAGCCCCAATAATTGCTCAGACCGTTGGCGACAAGGTGTCGGTCGTCGACGTGGTGATGCACGGGCATCAGTTCCACTGCTGTTACGCCAAGTTTCAGCAGGTGGTCGATTGCTGCTGGCGAACCCATTCCTGCGTAAGTTCCTCGCAACGCTTCGGGAACACCGGGATGCAGTTTTGTGAAGCCTTTCACGTGTGCTTCGTAAATCAGAGTTTTGTGCCAGGGGGTTTGAGGTGGCTGATCGTTGCCCCAATCAAAGTTGCCGTCAACGACAACGCTTAAGGGGGCATGAGCGGCGTTGTCGCGAGTATCGAACGATGCGTCGTCTTTTCCCACTTCGAAGCCAAACATCGAATCGGCCCACGAAATTGTGCGTCCCACGCCGCGCGTGTAGGGATCAAGCAGCACTTTGTTGGCGTTAAAACGGTGGCCGTTATGAGGTTCGTAGGGCCCGTTCACTCGAATTCCGTAAAGTTGGCCGGGGCGCAGATCCGGGAAATATCCGTGCCATGCCAGATGAGTTTTTTCTGTCAGGGGAATGCAGTGGCTTTCCGTTCGATCGGTGACGGAATCGAACAGGCAGATATCAACGGACGTTGCATGTTCGGAAAAAACGGCAAAATTAACTCCGTTTCCATCCCACGAAGCGCCCAATGGATAGGGGCGACCCGGCCATTGGCGAATTTCGGTTGATGGCTTTTTACTGGTTATGGTGGCTGATCCACTCATTTGGTGGTCTCTTTTACTTCAACTGCTAGCGACTTTAAGGACCTGGATTTTGCTCTCGCCAGAGGGCATTCGACCAATTGAAAGGACAGAATGACAGCAAAACTCGCCCAGATCGGGATTTGTCTGCCTTCCCGTATCCGACATATCGAGTGATTCCGGCTGCCGCGAATACGTTTTTTAGGGAATTTGCGGCCTGTTCGTGTTCGGCGGGTCAGGTAGAGTTGAACGTTTGATCTGCCGGTTCCTCAGTTATAACGAGCATTGGTCGATACCAAGATGCGAGGACGTAGTCTAAAGCGGACGTACAAACAATCACCAGATTGCCCAAAACAACAGGGTGGCCTACTTTCTGTTTGACTCCTTTTTCTACTCGTCCGTATAACGTAGACAGGATTTTCGGGGTTTAGCTCAACATTAGGCGGGTTTCGGTCCGCTGGTGTTTGTTAATTCCGCCAATCGTGCGAAGACATTAAGTGATGTGCGTGCCAGATTTTGGCAGCGTGCTGGTATTGGTTTACTTTCGCAGACAAATTCCAGATCTGACTTAACGACGACACATTTCGCTCAACAAGCGTGGCCAATGAAAAATTCACTCCCAAAAATTGCAACTGTCCTACTCGCGATTAGTGCCGTTGCGTTTATGGGGTTGTCCGTTTCAGCTTATTTTGGGCGGCCGAACCCTGCCGCTGAGATGTCTGAGCCGATTCTTTCGGACTTCAAATTTGAGTCGACAATTGGTGAAACGGTATCGTGGACTGTGACGCCAAATGTGGGGCAGAACAAGAATCCCAAGACTGTCACCAATCCGTATGAAGCCGTGCTTTGGGCTTACAAAGAAAAGGCTGCTCGGCTGACGGCTGAAACCAATGAGATGAATGCTCACACGCAGACAATGCGGGATCAGGTAACTCAGGTGCGAACCGACCAACAGGTTGATATCGCTGCCATCGAAAAACGCATTTCTGAGCTGAAGCAATACGTTGTTGCGGCAGATGCTCAGTTGTTTCAGCAATCTCAGGAACTGCAGCGACTGTCTGTCGAAACGATGGGTGTTCGGGTTGAAACTGGTAAGCGTCGAGAAGACGTGACTCGCCTGCAAAGCGAACTGGTGGAACTTCGAAACAATCGCTTCGGCCTGCAGGAAAATATACGCGTTCTGACTGACCGTTTATTGCGACTTCAGCTGGCCAACCAGGATCTGGAACTTCGCTTAAACCTTTTGAATTCACAGTTGGAACAATGACCAGACCAGAACGTTCGATCAAAGATTCGGAGAGTGCTCGATGAATAACGTCGTCGGCAAAATGTTGATTGTCATGCAGCTCGTGTTCAGCATCCTGTTCATGTGCTTTGCAGGAGCGGTCTACACTTTCCAGGGCGCATGGCGAACCAAAGCTGTGGCTTTGCAAAGTCAGCTGGATGATACAAACAAGCAGGTCGAAGACGCCAATGCCGCTCGCGACCGCGATGTTAAGCAGTTGAGCGCAGAGCGCGATGCTGCGACAACTGAACGCGATGCGATTCGAGCACAGCTTGAACAGGCACAAACACAGGCTCAGAGCAAAACTGAGCAGCTGGCTGCCGCTTCGCAGGAACGCGACAAGGCTTTAGCTGACGGTGAAATTGCTACTGCAGAAGCAGCCGCGCGAGTTGCAGAAACCACAGCCGTGGTGAAAGAGCGAGAGAGTCTTCGAAAGCGAATCACTGAACTGATTAAAGAAATTCAGAAAACGGAAGACGAGCTTTTGGACAGTAAGGGCAAGCTGGCTTCCGCTGTGGAAATGGAAGAACAGTACCTGACAAAAATTGGCGACCTGAGCGATCTGTTGCGAGCCAACGGCCTTGATCCGGAACAACAACTGGCAAGCGCGGTTCCTGGTAAGATTGAGAAGGTTGATGGGTTTGTGGATGCGACAACTCGCAACCAGGCTCGCACTCAGGAACTGATTCAAATTACTGTCGGAAGCGACGACAAGATTTTGGAAGGAATGCTTCTGACGGTTTATCGTAACGACGACTATGTCTGCCAGGCTCGTGTTGTAAAGGTTTACCCAGACACGGCAGTCTGCATCGTCGAAGAAAAAACACGCAACGGAATTGTTCAGCGAGGCGACAATGTCACAACAAAACTCTGATCCGACAATCTACGATGGTCTTATGTTTGTCGCTTTGGCGGCGGTCATTATCGGCATCGTATTCCTGGTGATGTCACTGGGACAATACGGCTGGAGCGGCCCGTCGTAGTCAAGGCGACTACGACCAATATTTGATCATGTTATTCAGGTGGCCGAGGCCGGACTGAACTTGCAAACGAAGCCGTTTGGGTTTCATTTGCAGTTCATTTTGGCCCCGGTCACTTGTACTTGTTGCTGGTGTCCAGGATCAGCTGGCCAAGATCAGCTGGCCAAGATCAGCTGGCCAGACGCGAAATCAACTCACCGTGTTTGTGGTGAGCGATTTAGTCAGCTTCGCTGGCGACCGTGTATTGAATTCGCCCGCAGGCTCGGCATTGAACGAACTCGCCAAGGTTCAATCGCACGACATCCTGCGATGTTGATAACGTGTTGCATTCTGTGCAATACGCGTCTTCAACTTTGGCCATGGCGGTCGCACCTTCAGATGCCTTTAGTCGCTTGTACGCACCCATCGCTTCGCCGGGCGGGATCACTTTTTCGGCGGCTTTGATTTCGTCGTTCAGGCGAGCAACGTCTGCATTCAGGCCGGGTTCTCGTTCGGCAACTTCGGCTTTGATTTCTGCCAGCTTTTGTTTCAGGTCGGCAACAGCCTGTTGTAGTTCGGTCAGCACGGTTTCAGCAGCATCAACGTCGGCCAGCATTGCCAGCACTTCGTCTTCCAGTTCGGCGCAGGCCAGCGTTTCGGTGTTAATCTGCCCCTGAATGATGGCGTACTCTTTGTTGGATCCCGCTTCGTTCAGACGTAATTTATGTTTTTGAACGGCTGCTTCGCGAGTCTTCAGGTTTAGCGACGCTTCATCGGTGGCTCGCTTAAGCTTTTGGATTTGTTCCTTTTGAGCGACACATTCCTGTTCTGCGGCGGCAATTTTCTTCTCTGCGGCGGCGATTCGTCGCGGACCATGAGCCAGCATGTTTTCCGCATCTGCCATCTGTTGCAGCAGTTCGTGCAGGTGCTGATACGCCAGAGAAGTGTCGGTGGCCATATAGGAAAACTCCGCGAGAAGGGTGTAGAATCAGCCATTGTCCACTGATCGAACAACGATTTAGCGTTATTGTGACCAGCAGTTCAGTCCGGCAGGAAATCGCATTCTATGAAGCCTGGCCTGGTTTCTCTACAAACCCGGGACGGAAACAGCCCTCAACTTGTCAATGTATCCTTCCCCAACGCGGGCCTGGTTCTTGCCCAGTTTAAGCAACCGTTCGGAAATACGTCATCGTCGTTCAGGAAAATGCACGGCAGCCCTGCATGATTCTTAGTCCGACTTCAATACACAGGAACAGCGTTCAGTGACTTCAGGAAAGGTATATTTGGTTGGCGCAGGTCCGGGCGATCCAGGGCTGCTGACGTTGCGAGGGGCTGAAGTTCTGGCAGAAGCGGATCTGGTTCTTTTCGACGGTTTGGCCAATCCTTTGCTTCTGAAGTTGACCAAAGGCATTTGCGAACGAACCGCGCGGACACGCGAAGGCAGCGATCGCATTGTGCCGCAGCAGGAGATCAACGACCGACTTGTTTCGGCCGCCCGCCAGGGAAAGAAAGTCGTGCGGCTGAAAGGCGGTGACCCCTATATTTTTGGGCGAGGCAGTGAAGAAGCCGCCGCGTTGGAGGCGGCAGGAATTCCATTTGAAGTGGTTCCGGGAATTACGGCGGCAACCGCGGCGGGTGAGTATGCCGGGTTCTCCTTCACTCATCGCGATGTGGCGTCAGCAGTGGCTTTTGTGACGGGCCACGAAGATCCCACGCGTGAATCCAGTCGACTGGATTTTGACGCACTAGCTGCGTTCCCGGGTACGCTGGTTTTTTATATGGGGCTTGGACGCATTCGAACGATTTGCGACCAGCTGATTGCTTCCGGTAAGCCGACGACAACTCCCGCTGCGGTGATTTGCCGAGCATCTTTACCGACGCAACAGGTGGTGACGGCCACTCTGGAATCGTTGCCGGATGCCGTCAGTAACGCGGGGCTCAGGCCGCCTTCTCTGATTGTTGTCGGTGAATGTGTTAGTTTAAGACAGGCGAAATCATGGTTCGAAAATCGCCCGCTGTTTAAACAAACCATCGGCATTACTCGTCCGGCGCATCAATGCGTTGAGATTGCTGATCGCATCTCTCGACTGGCAGGACAGCCAGTGATTATGCCGTTGATTGAAATCAATCCAATCGACGACGATCAACTGCAGATGCTTGACGAAGCGATTTCCAATTTAAGTACCTATCACTGGTTGATCTTTACCAGCGTCAACGGCGTGACGGCATTCTTCGATCGACTCTGGGCTTTGGGGCACGATGTTCGGTCGCTGGCCACGTTGAAGATCGCTGCCATCGGATCTTCGACTGCTGCGGCGATCGAGGCGTATTCGCTGAGGCCGGATGTGGTTCCTGAGTCGTTTCGGGCAGAGGCGCTTGCTGAAGCGATGATCCCGTTGGTGAACGGCCAGAATGTGCTGTGGGCGAGAGCCAGTCGTGGGCGAGAAGTATTGCCTGAAATGTTAACTGCGGCTGGTGCCCACGTTCAGGAACTTGTTGTTTATCGCAACGAAGACGTTGCTATGTTTCCGGATGAGACTGTTGGAATGCTTCGTTCCGGACAGTTGGCCTGGATCGGCTTAAGCAGTCCGTCGATTGCTCGACAGTTTGCCAAACTGCTGCAGAACCACGAAATTGATGCCGGTCAGTTAACCACAAAAATCGCGGCGATCAGCCCGGTAACAGCCGAAACCGCTCGCGAATGTGGGCTTCCTGTGGCCATTGTGGCGACAGTTTTTACCTGGGACGGTATCATTGAAGCGATTGCTGGATCAAACTGATCCAATCGTGTCCTCCAACGCTTCAGGAATTCAGTTGGTACAAGCCGTAGAGAAGCAGAAGCCTTCCAGCGGCAACCATATTCCTCTTTAAATCCCGCGCAGAAAGCCCTTCATGATTCGATCGCTTTTCACACTGCTTTTGTTCTCCGCCGTTGGCACTTCTATGGCAGAAGACATTTCGCATGGATTTCTGGCTACCGGCAGCCAGACCTACATTGTGGATGGTGACAGCAACAAAATCTGGAACTATCCGCATGCCAGTCGTGACGGCTATGTGCTGCAAAACGGCAACATTATTCTGACCCTGAACAAAGGCCCGAAGTACAGCGGCGGCGCGGTCATTGAAATTGATCGGGCGACTGGTGAAGAGCTGCTGATTTTTAAAGGGACTCAAAGCGAAGTTAACAGTGCTCAGCCAACTGCGGATGGCACCTTTGTGATTACGGAAGCGGGTGAAAAGCCACGTCTTCTGGAAGTTGATCGTCAGGGGAAGGTTGTCGTGGAGTTTCCGTTGCAGTGCCAGAACGGTAATCATCACATGGAAACTCGCATGGCCCGCAAACTTGATGATGGTACTTTTCTGGCCCCTCATCTGCTGGACTTCGCGGTCAAGCATTACGACGCCGCAGGAAAGTTGCTGGGCCAGATGGATACGACCGTGGAAGGTGATCCAGACCGCAAAATTCACTCATGGCCTTTCACCGCAATTCGTCAGTCAAACGGAAATACTTTGGTTTGTTGCACCAACGGTAATCGGGTTGTTGAGTTTGATGCTGCGGGAAAAGCTGTTTGGCAACTGACCAACGACGATCTGCCAGGACCATGGTTGCAGGATCCGTGCGGATCACAGGTTTTGCCGAACGGCAATATCGTGATTACCAGCTATGCGGCTGGTCGAGCCGACGTGAACGCCCCCAAGCTTCTGGAAGTTACTCGTGATAAGAAAGTTGTCTGGACGTATCGAGATTCCAACAAATTTGGAATTCACCACTTTCAAATTCTGACACCTGATGGCAAAGCATTGCCTGGACCGCAGTTGAAATAACCATGGCTGACGCGTTTTCCGTAAGACAGTCGTTTTGTTGTTCGCTATTATTCTGAAATTGCATTCAGCAACGTAAGTTCCCGCTCGATCACTCCTACCTCAGCAGACTCGATTTATGCTTGCCACTTCTATTTCTAATCGATTCCGTTTCGCTTCCTGGTCGACTCTGCTTGTGTTGTTGCCAGCTGTATTGTTGCCAACCGTGGCGATCGCAGATGATGACATTTCATGGCCGTTTCGCGGCGGCCCAACGTTGAACGGGCACGTGGCAGCAACAGATGCTGTGGGGCTTCCGTCAGAATTTGACGAAGCTTCCGGGACGAATATCAAGTGGAAAGTGAAGCTGGAAGGGTTTGGTCATTCAACGGCGATTATCGGTGGCGGTAAAGCATGGTTGACGTCAGCGACGGAAGACGGCAAACAACAATTTATCTACTGCCTTGACGCTGAATCCGGCAAGGTGCTGCATCATAAACTGCTGTTTGAAAACGCCGAACCGGAACCTCTGAACAACAATATCAACACCTACGCTTCTCCATCGTGTGCTTTGGAAGCTGACGCTGTTTATGTTCACTTTGGATCTTACGGAACAGCGAAGTTGAATCCGGAAACAGCCGACGTCGTATGGGAACGCAAAGACATTCAGTGCCGACATTTTCGTGGGCCTGGTTCGTCGCCGATTATTTTCAAAGACCTGCTGATTCTGACTTTCGACGGCATCGACGCTCAGTTTGTAATGGCCCTGGATAAACACTCAGGCAAAACGGTTTGGCGTACTGATCGCTCCACGGACTATGGTGACCTTGACGAAGATGGCAAACCCAAGCGAGAAGGCGATTTACGAAAAGCGTACAGCACGCCCTCTCTGGTTGAGGTCAACGGACGAACTCAGGTTGTGTCGGTCGGCTCACGAGCTGGCTTTGCGTATGATGCGTTGACTGGCAAAGAGATCTGGGGCATTCGTCACGATGACTTCAACGCTGCCGCGCCGCCAAGCTTTTACAAGAACTTTGCAATTCTGAATACCGGATCACGGGGAGCCAATCTGATGGCGGTGGAATTGAACGAAACCACCAAAGGCGATGTGACTGAATCTCACGTGAAGTGGAACCGAGACAAGGCGAACAGTCGCCTGGCGGCTCCGTTGCTGGTGGAGAACCGAATTTACATGATCACAGACACTGGCGTTGCGAATTGCGTGGACGCAGAAACTGGCGATGAAGTCTGGAAGGATCGCGTTGGAGGAACTCATGTTGCGTCTCCAATCTTCGCCAATGGGCTGATCTACTTCTGCAGCGAAGAAGGCGATGTGACCGTGATCGAAGCCGGTGATGAATTCAAAGTGATTACAAAGAACCATATTGCGGATGGCATGCGGGCTTCACCCAGTGCCGCTCATGGGCGGCTGTACCTTCGCACATTTGGACATCTGTACTGCATTGGGCAGTAGGGCATCAAACTTTAGTAAGTGAGTCCTGGTGGATCGCCGGGTAAACATGTTTTCCTGATTGGAACTGTAAATGAAAATTCAGATTGTGGTGTCAGCCGTTTTGCTTTGTTGTGGTGGCTGGGTACAGGCGGACGAGCCGGAATTTAAAACCGGCGAGTGGGTTTCTTTGTTCAACGGCAAAGATATGTCTGGCTGGACGCCCAAAATTCGCTATTCCGATTTCGGTGAAAACTATGGCAACACATTTCGCGTCGAAGATGGCATGCTGAAGGTTCGATACGACCAGTACGAAGAGTTTGGTGAACGCTTCGGGCACCTGTTTTACAAGACTGAATTTTCGAACTACAAGTTTCGAGTTGAGTATCGCTTTGTTGGTGATCAATGCAAGGGTGGCCCCGGTTGGGCAACTCGCAACAGTGGGGTTATGATTCACGGTCAGAAGCCGGAAACAATGGATAAGGATCAGGACTTCCCTGTTTCCATTGAGGTTCAGTTGCTGGCTGGTAATGGCAAGGACGCTCGCACCACATCGAACCTGTGTACTCCAGGTACCAACGTTGTGATGAATGGCGAGCTGAAGAAGCAGCACTGCATCAGTTCAAAATCGAAAACCCATCACCTTGATGAATGGGTGACTGCCGAAATTGAAGTTCGAGGCAACAAGGTCATCAAGCACATTCTGGATGGCGATGTTGTGTTGGAATACAACGAGCCTCAGTTGGACGAACGGGACAAAAGCGCGAAGAAGCTCATCAAGGATGGCAAGCTGGCGTTAAGCGGTGGCACCATCTCACTGCAATCAGAAAGTCATCCCTGCGAATTCCGCAAGGTGGAGATCATGGTTCTGGACGCTGAGTGAGTTGCTGTGGCCTGTCTGCGTAATTCCATACGCGGCCAAAAATTGACACTTTTGACCCGACTCGTAAAGGAGTCCGCAGGCAATCCGCTGCAGGACTTCTGTTCGAGTCGGGTTAAACATTTTAAGCACTCTTGTTGAAGCTGATTTCGCTTTTGGCGTCAGTTTTCGACTGGCGTGCGACTAAGCAACAACCGGGCTTTGATCTGCTGTGGCTTTAACGGCAATGCCAGCGTTAAGGACTCCCGACTGCCAGCGGAGGCATGCATGGCCCGCAGACATGTGGTCTGAGATCTCGTTCATGCAGATACCGGCGGCCAGCAAAATCAAATGATCTCCGTTTCTTAGAGGAGCCAGTTCATTGCGAGCCATCACCTCATCAAGTCGGGACACCAAAGTTGGTACCGACGAAGAGATTGTGTTGCCGTAGAATTCCAGATTGTTCAGGAATTCAATCTCTGGAAACTCAGTTTTGGCCGCAGCAATGAGAGCCTTCAATAGTTTTCCGCTCGGTTGGTGTGGAGCAACAACCACTCGCTGTCCCGGACTATGCTCAATTGACAGCAATGCGGCTCGCAGGTTGTCCAGCATCAGTTCGATGCCGTTCAGAAAGACAGGTTCCGCATTCATTCTCATGACCTGTCGATGGCAGGGGTTGCCATGGAAGTCGAAGACGTCGGTCGTGTCTTTGCGGAATAGCGGATCCGGATTCGGGCGGCGTTCTGAAGTGATGCGGAAGTCTTCGCTTTGAATGGAGTTCAGCGGCAGGCCACCAGCGACTTCGACCACTCCAGCGGTTGCACCGGCTGAAACAATGCCGCAAAACAGGCGGTCAGCAGCGTCATGCCAGAGTTCCGGGGTTTCAACGGAAATCAAGGCAATGCGTGAGTCTGGCCGAGCGTCTTCCAGCAACAATGACGCTTCGGTCATGAGCTTCAGAAAACCGGCACATCCGTGATTGAATGGCGTGATTGCGTGCGAATCAATGCTAAGACGTTGCGACAGTTGCGCTGCCAGTTCAACGCAGGCGTTGGGATCGACGTGAGAATGGCATAGCAGTATGTGATCGAAGTCTGACAGCGAGCAGTTCGCAGCCTGTTCCAGCTTTCGAGCGATACGAAGCGCTAAATCGATCGGGGCGGTCGAGCCTTTCATCAGTCTTCGCTGACTGATGCCGGTTGACCGAAAAATGCTTTTCGTGCCCGAAAAACCGGCGTTACCGCCCAATTGCGATAGCTTCAGAACCTGCTGGTTGTCCAGAGTTTCGAAGAGATCTTCCTGATCGAAGATATCCACAACTACTGACAAGCCAAGCGCGTTCTGCGCGCTATTGTTTCGTTGTTGCTTCACCCGTCACCCATTTTCGCCCATCTTGGGCTAATTGATTCCCAGAAAACAGCTGGGTCCCCCGACCGCTGTTGATCAAAGATTAACACGAAACCAGGGAAGGGAAAGGTACACTTGGGCTGAGACGTGGAAAACCATAAGGAACACTGAATTTTGAGCGTATTTCTTCGCCAATCGGTCACGCAGCGGCAACTTTAGGTCGGATGTGGGCAATTTTGTACAACGAATGATAATTACGTGAGTGCTCGGTCGAGAGGTGTTGATGGCTTTTGGGGTAGTCAGAGTTGCCAGACTTCGGAGTTCGATTGCCAATGGCTGAATTCTGGCGAGTCCAGTCAGGGAAAATGATCCGAATTCTTAACTGTGACGAAGCGCTACTGCTGCGTCACAGCTCGATCTTCGGGTAGTGGATCTTGTTAAAGATCCTGCAATACGGGGATCTTTGACAAGATCCCCTACCGTAACCCCAAATTTTTAACTGCGACACAGCACTACCCAGCTTTCTGGCTGAACCGAGCCGCCTCAAGTGTGTTTTGCAACAACATCGCAATTGTCATTGGGCCAACTCCACCGGGCACGGGAGTAATGGCGGCCGCGATTTCAGACGCCGCCGCAAAGTCAACGTCACCGACAAGTTTGTCGTCGACTCTGTTGATTCCGACATCAATGACAACCGCACCTGGTTTGATCATGTCGCTTTTGACAAACTCGGGGATTCCCACTGCAGCAATCAATATGTCTGCCTGCCGACAGATCGCTGCGATATCCGCGGTTCGACTGTGGCAGATTGTCACTGTGGCGTCGGCTCCCTTTTGCACCAGCAAGGCGGCCATCGGTTTGCCCACGATGTCGCTTCTGCCGATGACAACGGCGTGTTTGCCGGCAGTGGCGATGTTTTCGTGCTGCAGCATTTTCATCACACCGTGAGGCGTGCAGGGAAGAAAACGTGGGCGGCCCTGAAGCAAGAGTCCCACGTTTTCAGGATGAAACCCATCCACATCTTTGCTGGGCAGAATCGCATCCAGAATGGGAGTGGAATTCAAATGCTTCGGCAAAGGCAACTGCACCAGAATTCCATGCACACCTGCATCATTGTTCAGCTGTTCGACAAGTGCTGCCAGTTGTTCCTGAGTTGTCTCCGCAGGAAGACGATGTAGTGTACTTTTCAGACCACACGCCTCACATGCTCGTTCTTTGTTGCGCACATAGACCTGGCTGGCCGGATCGTCGCCAACCAGCACGGCGGCAAGGTGTGGTGTGATTCCTGTGTTGGCAACGAAAGCTGCGGTGTCTGCGGTGACTTTTTTTTTGACTGCCGCTGAGATGGCTTTTCCGTCGATGATTTTCGCTGCCATGGTTCTGTCATTCTATCTGTCTGTCAAAGTTTTGAAATTGCTCGATCGCTCGACCAGTTTGGCTTCCGTGCGTTCAAGACGATTGCCGAAGCGGTTGATGTTATTTCCGGCTTTGATCGTCGTTAGATCCTCACTCAGGTGGACCTCATCTCTTGTTCGTAGCGACAACGGAGCGGCTCGGCGGTTCGAACGTCCCACGTTTTCTCGCATGCCACGCCACCGGGTCAAGGGCGAAGCCCTTGTCGGTTAAAGGATGGCCAAAGGGTTTCGGCGTTCTTCCAGAGTGCCGCGTGTCACTCCGACACGATTGCTGGCTTGTAGTTGGTTCCATACCTGATGCCCGGAAATCGTACCATTCAGCAAGCCCCGATAAAGACTTAGAGTCCTACGGATTCGGTCTTCATCATCGTTGAGAAATTCAATGCGATAGCTGCGAATGCCGTGCTCCTGCAACACAGAAACGACTTCTGCAGAACTCTGTGGCGTTGCGTTAAATAACGTATTGCGGCAGCCAACGTCAGCCGTGAGCGGATGTTCCAGGCCTGTTCGGTCGCGTAGTTCCACTTTGTGAAAGTCACATGGTCGACCGCAGTTGGTCTTGTTGGTTCCCGGCGACAGTACAGAACAAAACACGCAGTGTTCCATATGAAACATGGGCATGTGTTGGTGAATGACGACTTCCAGCCATTGAGACGGCACGACCTTAACAAGATCAAGCAGTTGGTCTCGATTCATGTCGTAAGACGCGGTGACTCGCTGCACTCCGTGATCAATCAGGTATTCGGCGGTCAGTTCGTTGGTCGCATTCAGAGAAAAGTCGGCGACTGTTGGGATGTTGGCATCATGGAAAAACGCCATGCCGGCAAGATTGCGGATCAGTACGCCACTGGGCTGATGCTTCAGCATCGCTTTGAAAATTCCCATCTCGCCAGGCTTCTGAATGCGAGGCGTGGCCGGATAGACGTGGACATTGGCTTCACGTCCGATTCGTACGGCGTCGCCATATTGCCGGATATCGGCGAAGTCTGCGTAGATCGTTGTTGTGTTTCGGGCGACAGGATTGACTGCGTTTGAGTTCTCTTCGTTGCTGGGCAGGATGCTGACCACCGTTTGAAGCTGTTCCAGAGATCGGCACAGCACATTCAGCGAAGTTGTTGATTGAGGTTGGGTGGCACTGCTCTTTTGCTGAATTGCCGTCTGCATTTCCGGCAAAACGGGCGTTGAACTAAGTCGCCGCTGCTGTTGTGCGGGAGCGGTTTGAAGTCTTTCAATCATCTGCCGACGAAGTAAGCCGAGCACGCTAAGCGGCACCATTGGCCCGCCTTCGATGATGGCAGAAAGCTGGTTGAGTTCGAAAATGGTTGCTCCCAGGCGGCTGAACTGTTCTTTGAGTGTGTCTGCTGATAGCGGATGCTTGCGAGCGACTTCCAGCACGGTTTCCGATTCAACTGTGCAGGTTGCCCCGTTCTGTGCGGTTGCTTTGACTTTAAGTTGTTGACCGGCCATTGCCGTGACTTCAAGGTTCAGCCCAACGCGTCGTCTGGAATCCGGCCCTTCGAAGGATGCTCTTAGTCGTTTGTTGAGCCGAGGGTCGTCGGTCTTCCAGATCTTCAAGCCTGTATTCAGCGCGGATACGTCTACGGCATTGCGGTCGAATGCAAGGCCCACAATTCCGCCGTCAACCAATCCGGTTTGTCGTTCGTTATCGCGGAAGATTTCGTAAACGCGACCGCCCTGCTCTGCGTTGTTTTCTCGATCACCCTGAAAGACGATTCCGTCGCCGGCCGCAACCGAACTTTCCAGTCGCACGAAGACTCGGTCGTATTCGATGCCAACAACTTCTCCCAGCAACACGCCTCGTTTGGTTGAGCTGGTGGCTGGCACCAGCATTTTGTGATCGCAGCCTTCCAGCCAGCCCGGACTGAAACCTCGCGAAAACGACATTTCAAGATCATTTACTTCAGAGCGACTAAACGCAATTTTGCGACCAGCAAAGGCCGCATCGATGGCTTTGCGATAGTGCTGAACAGTGTTGGCCACGTATTCGGAGGTCTTCAGGCGACCTTCGATTTTAAACGAACAAATGCCGGCTTCGATGAGTTCTGTTGTGAGGTCAAAGGCCGCCAGGTCCTGAGGGCTAAGCAAGTATTTCTGGTCGCCAAGTTCGACGTCTTTGCCATCGCAGATCAGGTCGTAAGACAGTCGACAGGCCTGAGCACACTGGCCACGATTTGCACTGCGGCCGCCGAGCGATTCGCTGGTCAGACACTGTCCGGAATATGCTACGCACAGAGCTCCATGAACGAATGCTTCCAGTGGCATATCGGTCTTGCTGCTGATGTTGCGGATTTCGCTCACCGATAATTCTCGCGGCAAGACGACTCGTTCAATGCCCAGGTCGCGAGCGACTTCAATGCACTCTGCACTGGTGAGCGTCATTTGTGTGGAAGCGTGCAGAGCGAAGTCGGGGCAGATCTTTCGCAGCAATCGAGCAACACCCAGGTCCTGCACCAAAGCGGCATCAACGCCTGCGGCGGCCAGGTGGCGAGCCACATCTTCCATTCGCGGAAGTTCGTCCGTAAAGGCCAGGGTGTTGAGCGTCACGTAGCCTTTCATGCAACGTTGATGCAGAAAGGCCATAACTTCAGCGATGTTTTCAAGGCTGAAGTTTGTCGCTCTGGCACGTGCGTTAAAGCCGGCGTCCAGGCCCAGATAGACGGCATCGGCTCCATTTTCGGCGGCCGCACGAATGCAGTCCCAATCACCGGCGGGAGCCAGCAGTTCAGGCGGAATGGTTGTTGGTTTTGGCAGGGGAAGAGTCATGTGGACACTGTGGCGATCAGTTTTGCGATCTGCAAAGGTGTGTCATCGTATTTCATTGGAATTCGCAACGTTGTAGTCTGCTTGCCGTGATTCGCTTAGCCGACACCTCGCGGGCGATCGATCAGTGGCAGCAACATCGATTATAGGCGCGAAATTCACCTCCCCAACGGGAAAATGCGTCGGCCCCGATTGTCTCACGACTCGGTTGAGGCAAGAATGCCGTACGGGCGGATCGCTCGCCGACAATGGATCGTATTTGAAAGGACTCGCATGTCTGGCCGTCAGAACAAAAAGGGAAAGTCGCAGCCGGGCAAGCTTGACGCCATTTCAGGGCTAATGGGGGCCAATCCGGTTTTCGCTAAAATGCTGATGGAAGGTATGGTTAAAGGGTTTGGGGCTGACTTTTTGGGGCAAGAGGAGGCGAGTGCGTCACAGTTGGCGAGTGTCTTGTCAGGCAACACGCCGCAAAAGATACGGGTCCGTCCAGCCAAACCTTCGGCCAAAGAGCGAGAGCGCTATGATCAGGTGAGACTGGCTGCTGTGGGAGAGCTTGATCAACTGAGCGGTGATGAAGATTTTCAAGTGACTAGAGATTCAAAGTGCTGCAGTTGCTGAGCCGATTGCGTCAGATTGCCTGCCATATTGGAATGATTGACGACGCATGGACGGAAGGATCGTCCAAACTGACAATGTTGATGGAGCGACTGGAACAACTGAAGGAACGTGGCCACCGTCCACTGATTTTCAGCCAGTTCACAACTCATTTGGGGCTGATAAAGACAGCGTGCGACGCTGCAGGAATCAGCCTCAGTACCTTGTGGCCAGACAACACCCAAAGCTCGTCAGCAGCGCGTGGAAGCATTTCAGAATGGCGAAGGCGACGCGTTTCTGATTTCTCTAAAAGCGGGTGGCACTGGATTGAATGTGACGGCTGCCGATTACGTGATTCATATGGATCCGTGGTGGAATCCGGGTGTTGAAGATCAGGCGACAGACCGGGCTCACCGAATTGGTCAGAAAAACAGTGTTATGGTTTATCGCATCATCGCCAAAGACACGATCGAAGAACAGATTTTGAGTCTTCATGAAGAGAAACGCGATTTGGTTGAAGGCGTATTAAGTGGAGCTGAGGCATCCGCCAAGTTAACCACTGAACAACTGGCAGAACTGATTCGCAAAAGAGTGCCCTCTGCTGTGAAGTGAAGCCATTTGACGTGTTTAGTGCTGGCGAGTTCTATTTGAAAGTTTAACATGTCCGGAAAGATAATTGTTGTTTGTGGTGCGTGTCAGAAAAAGCTGGGAGTTCCGGAAACAGCATCCGGGAAACGCATTCGCTGCCCCGGATGCAGCGAACCGATTTCTGTTCCCGTGAATTCCGCTGCTCCGCCCAGCGATGCCTCCAGACGACCTCGAACGGCTGCTTCAAACCAGCGTGCGTCAGCAGAAGTTCGTGATCGAAGCAGCGGGCAGGAATTACTCAAGTCACCTCGAAAGTCTGCCGCCGGAAAAAGCCCGCAACGACTTAAATCGGCAGGTGCTCCTGCCAGAAAAAAACGCTCTGCGCCAACAAGCAGAAAAGCTGGTACTGAAAGACGATACGCCGATCCCATAGATGACGATTTGTTCGGCGGAGATGCTTACGGAGATGATTTATACGGAGATGAAACTTCGGGCAGGCAACTGCCGAGCGTCAAACGAAAGAAGAAAAGCAGTTCTTCCAGCAGCAGTGGTTCTGCCAAATCCAGTGGCGGTTTTCTGAGTTCATATGAAGGTCAGCGAATTCGGGCGATGGGGACTGGCTTTTTGATGATGGCCGGAGCTGCCGTCTGGTTTATTTGAGCGATCGTTTACGCAGATCGCATCTATTTCTACCCTCCGATTCTGTTCATTATGGGAATTGCGACGGTTTTTAAGGCGGCTCTTGCAGAGTGATTCTCTGCTTCGGTGAAATGCCGGGTGATACAATGGACGCTGGTTTTGGGGGTACTGATATCGCCCTGGTTGTGTTCAATATTGGTTGTGTGCAACTGATAAAGCGTGGGGCGTTCGAGCCGTGTTCTGCGAAGATTGCACGTTTTCCTGGCATTCGCAGTTGTGATGTTGATGCGTGAGCATTCCTTGATCAGAAAGGGGCGTGCCGTTGGGACGTTGTTTGTAGAGTCCATAATGTGGATTTTGATGAATCAAAATGCACGCTGCCGACGAGTTTCGCTACAATTTTCATTGTTGGGCAAGCTTCCTCGGCAGCCAGCAATCGCTTTGAGCGAACGCCTTGGTAACGGGTTTTGGTTTCACGACAAAAGATGCTAGTCGGGCGAGCCGGAATTTTTCTAAGAATCGAATTTACTTTTTCAATAGGATTTTGCTTCATGTCTGCGTCACGTCAAACAAGTCGCCGTAGCTTTCTTCAAAGCGTTGCGGCGGTAGGATCTGCTGCTGTTTTTGCACCTTCGGCCAGTCACGCATTTGGATATCGGTCGCCGAATGATCGGCCAGTTTTTGCAACGATTGGTCTAAGAAATCAGGGTTGGACAATCACCAGCAAGTCATTCAGGTTTGCTGACTTTGCTGCTCTGGCAGACGTTGACGCCAACGTGCTGGGCGACAATGTGGCCAGGACTGAAAAGGCTCAGAAGAAGAAGCCGGATTCGTACAAAGATTATCGCGCAGTGCTTGATCGCCAGGACATCGACGCCGTGATGATTGCGACTCCCGATCACTGGCATACCAAAATTGCCGTTGAAGCGATGCTGGCCGGCAAAGACGTTTACTGTGAAAAGCCGCTGACTTTGACAATCGCTGAAGGCAAGTTGATTGAAAAAGTCGTAAAGCAAACTGGTCGAGTGTTCCAGGTTGGCACGATGCAGCGATCCGAATGTGACAATCGCTTCCTGCAGGCCATCGCTTTGGTAAAAGCCGGACGCATTGGAACCGTGAAAAAAGTGACCTGCGGTATCAACGGCATGGAGGCATCTCCCGTGATGCCCGTTGCACCAGTACCTGAAGGTCTGGACTGGGAAACGTGGCTGGGCCCGGCTCCCAAGGTTGATTATCGAGCACTACCGGAACTGCGAGTCGGTTACGGCGGCGGCGTTCCATTGTTCAGCAACTGTCATTATTCATTCCGCAACTGGCACGAATACAGCGGCGGCAAGCTGACCGACTGGGGCGCTCATCATGTTGATATTGCGTGCTGGGCTTTGGGAGCAACAGAAACCGGTCCGAGCAAGGTAACGCCTGTCGATTTCACGTTGCCGGTCGAATATAAAGACGGGCATCCAACAGTTGCCGACCAGTACAATGCGGCAACTAAGTTCAACATTAAAGTCGATATGCCAAACGGTGTCGAAATGCTGATTACCAGCGAAGGCGACAACGGCATTATGTTTGAAGGCACGGAAGGTCGCTTCTTTGTTAATCGTGGCAAGATTGTTGGCAAGCCGGTTGAAGATCTGAAAGACAATCCTCTGGCAGAAGGTGCTATTGAAGACGTCTATGGCGGACCTGTGAGTGCTAACCACACGGCCAACTTTACAGACGCGATGAAGTCTCGCAAACAGCCAATTTCTGATGTGTGGTCTCACAATCGCATGCTCGAAATCTGCCACCTTAGCAACATTGCAATGCGTCTGAACCGACCTTTGAACTGGGATGCGGCCAAGCGAGAAATCGTGGGTGACGAACAGGCGAATTCGTTCCTTGCTCGCGAAAACCGCAAGGGCTTCGAGATTAATATGTAGGCGAATTCAGGTAGACAAGTTCTGATGGCCGTGCGAGTTTTAAGCAGACTCGCACGGCCTTTTTTGTGGGTCTGTCAGCAATGTCTTCCAAACTTTGGGCCGCATGTTGTCAGGCGTTATCAATCGAGCGGACTTTCATTTGCGCGAGCCGCTCTTTCAGGATGCAATTACGGAATTTTAAAGATGGTCGCTTCACTGGAAAGCTTGATCTCCAGATTCCAGCCGCTGGCCGTGTTGTGCATTGTGGCGTTGGCAGACTCAATGCGTTAGTCTGTACCGCTCGAAAGCGGCCGCGCTGCTGTTTTTTGTGATCTGACTTCTCTCCGTGTTTGAGGTGTTCCTGTGAGACGCTCCCGCCAGTGTTTGTTGTTTGCTGTTCTGGTTTTGATGATTGGTTCGTCCACCGTCTTTGGCCAGTCGCCCGGCCTGAAACTTAAACAGAATGATCACGTATCGATCATTGGCAACACAACTGCCGATCGTATGCAGCATCACGGATGGCTGGAAACTTACATTCACGCGTTGCACCCGGATTTGAATCTTACGTTTCGCAATCTGGCGGTGCCCGGCGACGAATTGAAAACTCGTCCTCGTGAAGACAATTTTGGTTCCGCCGATGAATGGCTGACGAAGAACGAGACTGATGTCGTCTTCGCCTTTTTTGGTTACAACGAAGCACTGAATGGCCCAGACGGAATCGCCGGATTTCGCAAAGATCTGGGCGAAACAATCGATGGTATGCGGGCTCAAAAGTACAACGGCGAGTCGGCTCCTCAAATCGTGATGTTTTCGCCGATCGCTCACGAAAACCTGAACAATCGCGATCTGCCGGATGGTTCAAAGAACAACGTCAATCTGCATCTTTATACTCAAGCAATGAAAGAAGTTTGCGGGCAAAAGAATGTGGTTTTTGTTGACCTGTTTGCTCCCACTTCCCAGCTGTATTCAATCGCGGAAAAGCCGCTGACGATGAATGGCATTCATCTGCTTGATCACGGCAACAAGGCTTTGGCGTCAATTATTACCAGTTCGCTGTTTGGCAAGGAACTGCCGGCAGTTGATGCTGGCATGTTGGATCGTCTGCGTCAGGCCGTGCTGGAAAAAAACTATTACTGGTTCAGTCGCTACCGAGTTGTTGACGGATACAACGTGTTTGGAGGTCGCTCCAAGCTGGCATGGTTTGGGCAGTCGAATGCTGACGTGATGATGCGAGAGATGGAAATCTTTGACGTCATGACGACAAACCGCGACAAGAAAGTCTGGGCGGTTGCTGCCGGTGGCGATCTGGAAGTGAAAGACAACAATCTTCCGCCAGAACTGGAAGTGAAGTCGAACAAAGAAGGCGACCTTGCGGACGGCAGTTTCTCCTATAAGACTGCGGAGGAGGGATTGGAATTGATGAAGCTGGACGAAGGCCTGCAAGCCAATGTCTTTGCCTCAGAAGCCATGTTTCCTGAAATGGTGAATCCCGTGCAGATGGCGGTTGATCCGGATGGCAGAATCTTCTGCTCTGTCTGGCCCAGCTATCCTCACTGGAATCCCGTCGAACCACGTCGCGACCGCATTCTGTGCCTGCCTGATGACAACGGCGACGGAGTTGCCGATCGGTGTACGATTTTCGCTGACGAACTGAACAGCGTTACCGGCTTTGAATTCTGGGGAGGGGGCATGATTGTCGCCGCTTTGCCGGAACTGTGGTTCCTGAAAGATACCGACGGCGACGACAAAGCAGACGTAAAGATTCGAATTCTGCAGGGGCTTTCCAGCGCGGATTCACATCATTCTGCCAACGCGATGTCAATCGGCCCTGATGGATGGATCTATTGGTCTCGCGGGATCTTTAACGTCGCAGCAATGGAAACACCGACTCGGACATACCGATCTGGTAGTTCGGGCGTTCACCGTTTTAATCCTCGCACGTTTGAAATGGAATTCCATTTTCCGATTGGCCCGAATCCTCATGGCGACTTCTTCGACCAATGGGGCTATCAGTTCGCAAACGATGGCACCAGTGGTACAGGTTCCTATGTGAACATTGGCAAAGGTATCGGAAACAAACAGTGGTTTCAAAAGCAGTGGCGACCAGTTGCTGCCACCGCTTCATTGTCCAGTAGTCATTTCCCGGATCGCCATCAGAACAACTTCCTGATCTGCAACTGTATCGGCTTTCTGGGAGTTCTGCAGCACGAAGTGAACTACAACGGGGCCGACATCACTGCCACTGCCGTGAATCCACTGTTGGATTCTTCAGATCCGAATTTTCGTCCTACAGATCTGGAAGTTGGTTCCGACGGCGCCTTGTATGTTTCAGATTGGGCCAATGCTTTGATTGGACATATGCAGCACAACATGCGTGACCCCAATCGCGATGATGAACACGGTCGAATTTATCGCATCACGGCTAAGGGCCGCGATCTTGTGAAGCCTGTCAAGTTGAAAGGTAAGCCGATTGCTGAAGTCTGTGATGCGTTTTACGCAAAGGAAAATGGAACTCGCTACCGAGCTCGATTGGAACTTAGCGGACGCGACGCCAACGACATTACAACGGAAGTAACCGCCTGGGCTGCTAAGCGAGACGTCAACAAGCCGGAGGATGCTCAGGCATTGCTGGAATGTTTGTGGGTGTTTGAAGAACAGCGAATTCCAAATTCTGAACTGCTGGCAACTGTATTCAAAGCTGGTGAGCAGAAGGTTCGAGCGGCAGCAATTCGTACTTTGGGTCACTGGGGTGATCAGGTTGATGGATGGGATAAAACGCTTTTGGCAGCTGCTCAGGATCAGTCTGCTTTGGTTCGAGCCGAAGCCGTGAAAGCTGCTGTTTCTTTTGAAGGTCTGGCGGCAGCGGAAGCAATCTTTGAGGTCGCGACTCGCCCGATGGACCCGGAACTGGAAACCGTGTTGAAGTACGCCAAGGGCCAAATCAACGTTGACAGTATGATTCGTGAAGTGGTTGGTTCCGGAAAACCATTGTCGAAGGCCGCCTACGCTTACGCTTTATTGAATGCCAGCACCGGTGACCTGCTGAAATTGGATCGTTCTGAAGCGGTCTATAATGCGATTCTTGGTCGGGAAAACATTCCTGCTGGTGATTTGAAGGAAACGGTTTCGGGACTCGCCGGGCTTCGAAAGTTGGCACCGTCATCGCTGTTGATGGATTTGATTGCCGATCGGGATGCGTCTGGCAACGTTGTCGCTTTGAATGTGATCGGCAATGCGTTGGTAGAGCAGCCCGCGAAGGATCTGAAGACTGTCCAGCATCGCATCGAAAATTTAGCAACAAAGGGAGCAACCGATGTGGCCCGCCAGGTAGGCTTCGCCGCATGGGTGGCCGCCGAAGGAAATGGTGCTGCTGCATTTTATGTCGCATCACAAAGCAAGGACCGTCTGCGAGATCTTCTCGCAGCTGTGCCACGAATTCCGCAGCAGCTTCGAAGCGGGCTTTACAACGATGTTCGAACCTTGATGTTTGAACTTCCGTCCAATCTGTCTCCCGAAGTGGGTGGCACAAGCCTTCAGCAGCAGGGGATTCAGGTTGACTTCTTTTTCCCGAATGCACCGAACGTTGCTGTGGAAACTCTTGAGAAGATGGAGCCAAAGGCCAGCGGTATCGTACCTGAAATTGTGATGGATGTGCCTCAGTTATTGCAACGCGACACGTTTGCACTGCGGTTTACCGGCATGGTGACAGCACCGAAGTCGGGTAGGTACACCTTTTTTATCGCTTCCGATGATGGTTCACGAATCTATGTTGACGACAAATTGCTGGTCAACCACGATGGGCTGCATGGGATGACGGAAAAGAATGCTTCCGTTGATCTGACAGCCGGTCCGCATCCTTTGGTTGTGACTTACTTTGACAACGGTGGCGGCGACGGACTGAATGTTCAGTGGTCGGGACCCGGATTCAAAAGGCAAAAAATTGCTGCTGAAGCGTTATCTGTCAGCGGCGGAGCGGAAACGCTTCATGACCTTGCCATTCGATCACTTGGTTCAATTCCCGGCAACGAAGCCGAATTGTTTGTTGACCTTGCCAATCTGATGAAAGCTGGCAAGCATCGGGTTTCGGCGATTAGTGTCTTGTCTGGGATTCCTGAGCAGCATTGGGCCAAGGATCGCTTGCCAGGACTGATTGATAATCTTGCTGGTTATTTAAGCGAGATTCCAGCAAAGTATCGGACGGGTGCGGCGGCAGTTTCAGCGACTGAGCTTGCGAAGTCATACGCTGCCTTGTTGCCGGAAGCTGCTGGTAAAGAAGCGTTGGCTCGGCTGCAAAATCTGGACGTGCGAGTCATCGCGATTGGTACAGTGGCGGCTCGAATGTTGTACGACAAAGAACGCATCGTGGTTCAGGCAGGCAAGCCAGTGGAGTTCCGGTTCTCGAACACCGACCACATGCCTCACAACTTCGCCATTGTTCAGCCTGGATCGCTGCAGGAAATCGGAGAGCTGGCAGAAGCCACATCTCGCGATGCCGATGCGAAGGAACGACACTATGTGCCGGAATCAGATAAGGTACTGTTGTCCAGCCGACTGCTTGATCCGGGGCAGAGTCAGGCGCTTAGCTATACAACTCCGTCAACTCCGGGAATGTATCCGTACGTTTGTACGTATCCGGGACACTGGCGTCGTATGTTTGGTGCCATGTATGTTGTTGAAGATCTGGATGCGTACACTGCCGATCCAGTCGCTTACATGGCCGCTCATCCGTTGGAAGCCAGGGACGAACTGCTGACGTATCTGGACCGCAATACGGAATGGACGTTGGCCGTTCTTCAGGAAGACGTGGCACACCTGGAACATCGAGCCAACAGCTACGACGTAGGTGAAAAACTGTTTTCTGTGGCCAGCTGTATTGGCTGTCACAAAATGAACGGTAAGGGAGCAGAAGTCGGGCCTGATCTGACAAAGCTGCCTGCCGAATACAAACCGCTTGATGTGCTGGATCACATGTTGAATCCATCGAAGAAGATCGACAAGAAGTACCAATCCAACTTGTTTGTGTTGGCTACTGGAAAAGTTGTGACCGGTTTGATTGTGAAGGAAGACGCTGACTCTGTTTACGTTCTGGACAACCCGACGGCACCAGACAAGCTGCGAATTATCGCCAAGGCAGACATTGAAGAACGAGACGCCAGCAATGTCAGCATCATGCCGCAAGGCGTGCTGAACAAGCTGACACGCGAAGAAATCTTCGACCTGCTGGCGTTCGTGATTTCCAAGGGGGACAAGAAAAGTGAGTTGTTCTCCGGCCATCATCACTGATCGTGGGCGGCAATGCGTGGGCCATCCACACGGATGGCACCTTCGTCATTCCCGCGCAGGCGGGAATCCAGCCACCACAATGCCACTGGGTTCCCGCCTGCGCGGGAATGACTGTTGGGGCGCGGGTGATGTGGCGTTGGGCTTCGCCCTTGACCTGGTGGCGTGGCCTGCGAGAGAACGTGGAAAGTTCTAATCGCCGAGCCGCTCCGTTGTCGCTACGAATAAAGATGCGCGCTCCGCGCGCATCTTTTTGACGAAGTTTAAGCTGGCTGCCTGAAGCGATAGTTTAAGGCGTTCCTATGCACTTTCGCCGCGATCGAATCGATAAGCCATTGTGAATCGGGAACTTTTGAAGGTTTGATATCCTTCATTGGAAATAGAAACGCTCAGCGTATATTTTTACGGCTGAGCTTTTCTTGTGGCTTATTTCTTCGGAGGCACTGTCTTCCATGCAAGCACGTTTTTTTGTTGACGCTGCAATTGTGATTGGAGCAACAGCGGCTACCGTTGGGTTGGTTGTCTTTGCATATCGATCCTGTGAGGTTGCTCCAATTGCCGGTGTGGAACGTGCCGATGTGACAGTTCAATCGACGAAGACACTGCTGGATTCACCAAGGACAGAAGCCGTCTGTCGGGAACTTCTTAAACGTGACGGTGTCGATCCGCATTCGTTGAACGCGGCATTGATTCGTTTGGCGATTCTTACCAGGAAAACTCAGCCTGCCATTCTGTGTAAGTTGATCGAGAACCTGCCAGCAGATGCGAGCGACGCTCAGGTGCAGAATTTGTGCCTGCTGGTCGAAACGCAGCCTCAGGAAAGCCAGTCGGAAATTGCGGCCAGTGCTGAAGCCTTGCTGGCCGCACGGGAATCGTCATCGGCCGCTCGTCAAGCCGCTTATGCTGTCTGGCTATCGGTTGCGTCTGATCCTGATGAAGTGTTCGATCGCGCGGCGCATGCTGAAGATACGTTGCTGTTTGTCACATCGCTGCCGATGGTGCAGTCGCAGGAAAGACGAGTGCGGTCGTATGACTATTTAAAGCCGATTCTGAAGACCGCTGATTCGATCAACATGATGCACGCTGCAGAATTGCCTGCCTCGCAGAGTATGAAAACTTTGCAGGCTGCGGTCGAAGTTTGCGTGCAGTTGGAAGGGCGCATGTCAGAAAAAGCAGAGGACTTGATTTGTTTGCTGCGACACGCGGAGCTCAGGCGCTTTGTGGTTCAAAGTCTGGCGAAGATACCTGCAAGCCGTCTGCCTCAGGAACAGCTTGGGTATGTCGCGTTCGAAGTTATCTGCTTTATTGCCGAACAGTCCGCAGACAATCGTCGCAGGGAAGACACGCAAGACGCCCGAGAGTTAGCTCTGAGAATTGGTGAACGAATGACGCCGGAAAAACAGGCTCGGTTAAGCAAACGCCTGACCGAGCTGTTTAGCAACTAATCCAGCAAAGCGATTGTTTATTGTTTGTCGATCCAGTCGTTAACCTGTTCTTCCAGTACGTTCAGCGGTACGGCTCCGTTCTGCAGGACAACTTCGTGGAAGTTCTTGATGTCGAACCTCGGTCCCAGTTTGGCTTCTGCGGTTGCTCTCAATTCGCGAATCTTCAATTCGCCGATCTTGTAAGCCAACGCCTGGCCGGGCCATGCAATGTAGCGATCGACTTCGTTTTCTATATCCAGCAAAGACTTGGCCGTATTGGCGGCAAAGAAGTCAATCGCATCCTGTCGAGTCCACTTCAGACTGTGCATGCCGGTGTCTACGACAAGTCGAACTGCTCGCCACATTTCGTAGGTCAGTTGTCCGAACTTCGAATAAGGATCCTGGTAAAGCCCGATTTCTTCGCCCAGCTTTTCACTGTATAGCCCCCAACCTTCAATGAAGGCCGTGTAGCCACCGTAGCGACGAAATTCAGGTACGTTTTCGAGTTCCATCGCCAGCGCAATCTGGAAATGGTGTCCGGGAACGGATTCATGCAGCGAGAGCGCTTCGATTTCGTATTTCGGACGATCCTGAACGCGATATAGGTTTACGTAATAACGGCCGGGGCGATTTCCATCAGGCGCAGGTGGCTGGTAGTAAGCTGTTGTTGTATCCGGAGCCATCTGGTCAGGAATAGGAACGATCTCATACGGAATCTTTGGCAGCCGCTTGAATAGTTTGGGCAGTTCCGGATCAATGCGTTTGCAGCAGGCCTTGTATGCAGCCAGCAGTTGGTTGGCATCGTCAAAATAGAATTGTTTGTCGGTTCTGAGGTGAGTTAAAAACTCCTGAAAGCTACCTTCAAATTGAACCAGCTTTTGAATGCTCTCCATTTCGGCTCGAATACGAGCGACTTCTTTCTGTCCGATGTCGTGAATCTGTTGCGGCGTTAAATCGGTCGTGGTGAACTTTCTGGCCAGAGACGCATACATGTTTTGGCCGTCAGGGCGTTGCCAGCAGCCGACTTTGTCGAACGAAGCCGGTAGGTATTCGTCTTCGAAGAATTTCAAGAACACGCGGTACGCCGGAACGATGCGTTCATTGATGGCTGTGCGAGCTTCCTGACAAAGTCGAGCCTTTTCCTGTTCTGAGAGTTCGACCTTGAATGTCTTAAACGCGGAGTAGTACAGGCTGTTTTCCGGGTTGTCGACAATTTGCCTGCGGATTTGACCGGGAACTCGCTGCATCACGATTTTGGGGTGCAGCATGCCCGTTTTGATTCCTGCTCGCATGAGTGCGATGGTTTGATCCATGTAGACAGGAAACGCATTCAGTCTTGCAATCCAGTCTTCATAGTCGCGGATGGAATCGAATTGCAGCGAGTCGGCCAGGTTGCTTTCGTCCTGAATCCCACCGCGCTGGTTGAGGGGCATCAGGTAAAGTTGAAACGGCTGTTCTGCAACCCGAGCTTCGTATTCGCGTCGGAACAGGCGGTAGTTCAGTTCGCTGGAACCGGATAACTGTGTCGCGTCAATTTGCTGCAGTTGTTTGAGCACGTTTCGAGTCTGCAATTGAGAGGCTTCAATGGCCGAAGTGGACTCATTGCTCCACAGTTGATTGTAGGTGCGATTCCCCATCTGCGAGGCCATTGTCGGGTTTTCCTGCAGAGTTCGATTCCACTCAGCAGTGATGATCGCGTTTAGTTTGTCTGCCTCATCCGCCCAAATCATCGATGGGGACGCGATACCGCAGAAGATCAAAAAACAAAAGCACCGGATGGTGTTCCAGTTAGCGTGGCGAAGTTGCATGAGTCAGCCCTTATGAAACTTTAGTCGAATTTGAAAAAGACGTGTTGCGGCTCAAAAGCCGACTCTGCTCGCCACAAAGTCGCCCGATTTAACTTAGATTGCCTGGCTTGTTGGACCGGAACCTGTGCAGCTTAAAGATGTCAAAACTATTGGCACCCGGCACACGGGTTTTTTCGTCATAGCTAGAAAAGTCGATGCAACACAACGGGCGACGCGCAATGACTTGCGCACTTAATGATGCCAGGCCAAAGTCTCTATTGGAAGGTTCGGATAAATGACACCGAACAGAATGCGAATACTTATTGTCGGTACCATGCTTCTTTCAAGCGTTGGATGCTCCGGTAGTCGCTTGAGAAGTCTGGTAACACGTTCAGACTATCAGACTCTGGAAGAGCTGGAGGCGCGTGACGCGGAAGACGCGGAACGCGCCATCGTCGATAAAAGCCTCTCTGGTTCAGATTCTGCACGTTTTGCGTCGCAGGAACGCGAACTTGATGAAGAAGAATCAAGTCGCTTCAGCCTAAGTCGACTGTTCAGCCGGAAGTCTGATGATTCCGAGATCGGCGAAGACCCATTCGTTGATGCTCCGTCCACGGCAGCTGTTGAGAAGGCGAAAGAGCCTGTGATTAAGGCTGAGGAAAAGCCAATTGCAACGACAGCTCAAACGAAGGCGGAAGTCAAAGTTCCTGTTGAAGTGAAACAGTCAAATTTCGGTACGACCTTAACAGATGTGGAAAAGCAGGCAGAAGATCTGTTTGCTGAACTTTCAGCTGCTGAAGCGACAGCCAGGGAAAACCCTTTCGCCGACTCCAAGGTCGCGTCGCAGGAAGCTGTCGAAGAGATCAAAGAGCAAGCCAAAGCAAAAGTTGTGGAATCAAATTCGTTTGAAGAATTTATGGCCAGGCGAGCTAGTGCCAAAGCGAGTGTCGACAGTTCAATAGCGATGGTTCAGGAACTGAAGGAACAGGTTGAAGAACCTGTTAAGGCTGCTAAGCAGCAGTCTGCTGCTTCGTTCGACTCTTTACTAGGCGAAATCACACCAAAGTCCGAGCCGGTTAAGAAAACAAATCCGCCAACAGCGTTCGATGAAGGTCTGTTTCCTGGGCTTTCCGAAGCTCTTGAGGAAGCTGAAGCTGAACTGGATCCTGCTTCAATGTTTGGCGATTCCGACGCTGCTTCTGCTGAATTCGGTGAAACAAAGACGGCCATGTTTGGCAGTGAGTCAGTTGATGGTTCAGATCCGTTTGCAGCAGCTTCTGCCAAGCATGGATTTCAGGAAGTGAAGCAGAAAGATCCCTGGGCCTCGTTTGAAGGTTCAAGCGTGAACAGGGAAATGTCGTGGTCTTCTCAGGATCTCAATGCTGCTGGTTCGCCTGATAGTTTTGTGTGGGACGATTCAGAGGCTCCTCGCCCAACTCCGGCAATCGATGCAAAGCCATCGAATACGGGAACGATGCCCGTGTTCACTCAGGTTTCGTCGTCGGCTTCAGCGTCAACGGGCAGTACAACGCGAGCGGGGTATTCTGTTGATCATGGACCGGCTCTGGTGATTCCAGACGTGACGCCTCAGGCTCAACCGTTTGAACTAAGTTTGGGCCTTCAGGAAGAATCTTCCGCACCGGAAAGTTCTTTGGAAAGCGACCCGTTCTTCACTTCGGTTCCTCAGGCCATGCCGGCGACGAATGATATGATGTTGAGCGATGAAACAGGTGTTGCCGCCAAAAATGGTTGGCCAACTCGAACCTGGTTCTTCATTCTGGGCTGCCTGATCGTTGCTTACCTGCTATTTATGCCCGACCGTCAGAATCGTGCTAAAGCGTAGTGTCGTCGAACATCACCTGGCCACTTTCCCTACTTCGGTCGTAAGTTTTGTGCTCTGACCTTCGTTTGATACTACAGTCAACCGAAGTCAGTCAAAATTTGAGACTCCCGGTTTTCGGGAGTTCAAAAGCATACAGAACAAAGCCCGGAGTCAAACATGTCTCACGATCCGTGGAGTCGGCCAACGATCGAGGACCTTCGTCAGGTTCTTGAAAGTATTGGCAAGCCAGATGTTGCCAACCTGAGAACGAACGAGCGTCTTGAGCTTTCCGTGCCAGCTGAGATCAAAACGCATCGTGGCAACTCAATTTCTGCTATGACCCGCGAGATCAGCAGAACCGGTATTGGAATGCTACATCGTGGTTCCGTTCAAACCGGAGAAACCACTGTCCGCATGGCCAGCGAAACTCGAGAATTTGAATATCGCGTACTGATCGAGTGGTGTCACCCATGCGACAACGGGATGTTCATGAGTGGTGGTCGCTTCTTAACCAATGACGACAGCAAGTAAGTTAGTCTGAAGTGTTGGTTGCACCTGGAATGCCGGTTCCGGGATTCAGCGAAGCCCGGTTGGCACGGAAAGCCGTTCCGGTCCGTTGGTTAATGCGTGTTTGTTTGTTCAACGGTGAATCAAGGGATCTGACGACAGTGCTGTGGCGCCGTTAAAAAGATCATCCATCGCCTCATCGTGCGGTGAACACAATCACGCAAAACTTGCCATCCTTTCGATAGCAACGG
Source organism: uncultured Planctomycetaceae bacterium (assembly GCA_937916515.1). GTDB lineage: Bacteria > Planctomycetota > Planctomycetia > Planctomycetales > Planctomycetaceae > Fuerstiella. The sequence continues at coordinate 72,713 of CALFSX010000213.1, forward strand.
ATATAAAGTCGTAAGACCTTCTATCTGGTGCGTGAGAATGGTTTCAAATTTTTATCGACGGCATTCCCTGGTATTGGTGCTTTCCTGCCTTGCCATACTTCCGGGCCTCACGTTTCTTGGGGAGCGTGTTCCGTCGAACAACGATATCGAGACCTGGCTGCCTCGTCATAGCACCGTGCGCACTGAATACGATCAGTTTTGCAGCACGTTTGGTGCTGATGAAACGATTCTGATTGCGTTTGAAAAGCCGTTCCCGAGTCCCGAGCAAATCGAATCGTTGTCAGGTCGAATGAGTGGGCTTCAGGGCGTTGCTTCGTGCTGGTCACGTCAGCAAATTGTGACGGCGATGCTAAGCAATGACGTGTCGGAAGAGGTTGCTCACGAACGTCTTGTGAACCTGATGGCCGCCAAAGACGACTCGCTTGAGACGCTGCTGATTTCCATTAACACCTACGGCATCAAACACCGTGCGGAAACCGTGGCGGATATTCGTTACCAGTTGGAATACTGCGATCTGGACAATGCGATTCTGGCGGGTGCTCCTATTGTTGCGACTCGACTTGATCGACTTGGAAGTCGAGAACAGGCTGCGACGTTATTTGGCCTGACTTTGCTGATCTGCTTTCTGTTGATGCGATTGAACATTGGCTGCTGGAAAACTTCCGGTGCGTTGATGGTTGCGAATGTGCTTTGCATTGAGCTAACTCTGGCCTCACTATGGCTGTTCGGGATGGAGATGAACTTCATCATGTCGTCGTTGCCAGTGATGGTGATGGTGTTTACAACGGCAGCGTCCATTCACATTATTGGTCACTATCGCCACGAATTTCCATCGGAAGATGCGGTGGGGCGTTCAATGATTGCCGTGCTGCGTCCCAGCGTGTTTGCAACATTGACCACGATTATTGGACTTGTCTGTCTTGCGGCTTCAGACATTGGTCCAATTCCGGCGTTTGGTGTTGCGGCTGCATTGGGCACGTTTTTCAGCTTTATTGTGGGCGTGTTTCTGACCCCTGCCGTGTTGATTGCCTGCCGTTATGTTCCGCCACAGGTTGACATCAGCCAGAAATACCTGCAGGGAACAGCGATGTTGATTCTGAACCGCCCTCTCAGAATTCTTGTGCCCGGGTTGCTTGTGACAGCGATCTGTACGGTTGGGATATTCGAGCTGCGTTCGTTGATTAGTCCTTTGGACTTTCTACCAGCGGCAGATCCTGTGTTGCAGGATACGTTGCTGGTCCAGAAGTCTTTGACCAGTCCAACATCGATTGAAGCGGTCGTCGATTTTGGCGACAAAGGTTCCTCTTTTGTGGAACGGTTGCGAGAAGTGCGAGCAATCGAATCTGAAATCGCCAAAGTAGACAACGTTTGCCACGCATTGTCGCTGGCTGATTTCTTTCCGGAGGAACTTTCTGAAAACACGTTGTCGTTGTCTAAGCTGGCGTCTGCGTCCGCAAGCGACAGCAGTGTGAGTGGAATGATGGCCGATGGAAGTCGTCTGTGGCGAGTTTCTATTCGATTACAAAACGATGATCCATCCGTTTTACGAGCAACGATGCTGGCGCTGACGGATCGGTGTCAGGGCATGCCGGTTCACTTTACTGGAATCGGACCGCTGCTGGAGCAGGCTCAGGGGCAGATCTTCGAAGGCTTCTGGAAGAGTTTCTCTTCAGCGTTTGTGCTGATCACGATTGTGATGATTCTGGCACTACGTTCGTTGTCGGCCGGGCTGATTGCGATGATCCCAAACCTTACTCCCATTTTGCTTGTGTTCGGGACTCTTGGCTGGTGCGACTATCCGATTGATATCGGAATCATGATGACCGCCAGCATTGCCCTGGGTTTGGCTGTTGATGGCACGTTCCACTTTCTGTTCAGTTACCGTGACCGCATTATGGCAACTGGATGTCGGTATCGAGCTGTTCGGCAGGCGTTACTGCAGACTGGTATGCCGATTATCTCGTCAGCCGTGATTTCCGGCACTGGCCTGTTGGCTCTTGGGCTTTCTCCGTTCCGGCCAACAATGAGATTTGGCGTGTTGATGTTCTGTCTGTTGATTGCAGCGTTGATTGGCGACCTACTGCTGCTGCCAGCTTTTCTGGCCATTGGTGCCAAGCGAAAGCGATTGTCGGTTCCAGCAGACAAGCAGACTCAACAAAGTCGGATTGCGGCGTAGAGCGGCCTGGCTGTGCTGGTTGATGCTGCCCTGCAGCTGACTTCCGGGACCTACGTGCGAATAATCAAAGGCTTCTCAAAGAGGATCGGTGGTCAAGCACTGTCACTTTGTGGAGTTTTTTTGTTTCTGGCTGTTTGTGGCGGACTCTGCCCGGAGAAATACAAGCCCTCTGCTGTTTGGTGGAAGCTGGCGAACAGCGGAATTTCGTCGTTGGCCACGGATTTCGTGAATTCAAGACTTGCTGAAGCTTTCTGTGAGGTGGCCATCCAGTCTTCCATCTGGTTTGGCGACCCGGTTTGGTGAGCCTCCAGCGACAAGCAAAATTCGCTGTTCCCGGCGAAGTCTGCTCACCAGTTTCGATGGTCTGGCAGGCCACAAACCAGACCGACGCTGGTCTGGGCCATTTAGCGGTCAGAAACCCTCGAAAATCGGGATTTATTAGCGTTTTTCCAGCACTCCCAAGGCTATGAACCTGTATCAAAGAAGGCTGTTTTCTGCTACAATTCGGGTCTGATGAAAATACAGATTTGGTTTACCACCAGACTATAGATTTGAGTAACAGATTATGCAGTTAACTTGTGATCGTGCTTTGTTCCTGTCGGCATTTCAGGCTGCCGCGTCTGCTGTTCCGGCTCGCACTCCGAAAGACGTTCTTCGCAACGTGTACATGCATCTTGGTTCCACTGGTGTGGAGCTTGTTGGAACGGATCAGGAAGTCGCAATTCGCTACAGTGTTGATGGAGTCACGACGACATCCACGGGTGAAGTTTTGCTGCCGACTTCTCGCGTTTCTTCCATCTTGCGTGAGCTTCAGGATTCTCAGTTTGAAATCCAGGTTGACGAACAGACGTTGACGTTGAAGGCAGCTGGTTCACAGTTTCGTCTTTCGTCAGAAGATCCTCGCGATTTTCCGCCTGTACCGGAATTCAGTGAATCTGATTACTTCAAAATTCCGGCGGCCGTGTTTCGCCAGATCATTCGTCGTACGGCTTTTGCGACCGATGTCGAAAGTACGCGATACGCTTTAGGCGGACTGTTGTTGGAATTCGAAGACGGCAAAGTGACTGTGGCAGCGACTGACAGTCGTCGTCTGGCCGTGGCGACAGCATCGTGTGAGACGGAAGGCAATCCGAAGGCTCCGGAAAAAGCAACTGTCGTTCCGACTCGAGCAATGGCATTGCTGGAACGATCTATCGATTCTGACGCAGAATTTGTTGACGTCGTTGTTCGCGAAAACGAAGTGCTGATGCGATCAGGGCGTTGCGTCATTTACAGCCGGTTGGTGGAAGGTCGTTTCCCGAAGTATCGAGACGTGATTCCGGCATCATGTTCGGTCACCATTCCTTTGGCGGCCAGTCCGTTTCATTCTGCCGTTCGACAGGCTCAGATCGTCACCGACGAAGAAAGTCGCGGCGTTGATTTTGTGTTCAACGATGCAATGTTGACGCTTTCCAGCCGTGCTCAGGACGTTGGTGATTCCAAGGTTGAGCTGCCAATTGAATTTGACCACGAAGAAATTCGCATTACGTTTGATCCTCGCTATGTGGCCGACTTTCTGAAGGTTCTGCCTCCCGAAACTCTGGTTCAATTGCAGCTGACCAGCGCAGAACATGCCGCCGTTTTTCGTGTCGAAGATTCCTACACCTATGTGATTATGCCGTTGTCGCAAAGCCGCTAGGGCTTTTGCCGGTTTGTTGGGGTTCCGGTTGTGTCGCTGCGGCGAAAACCGGGCTCCGTCAATGGTTGCGGTGCACTGTTGTTTAGCCCCGTCAAAAGACAAGGACGCATAGACGATGGACGACATGCCTTTTGGAAGGCCAGTGCAGCTTGGGCAACTTCTCGGCAATCTGGTTCGTAAACGTGGGCTTGCTGAACAGTCTTCACGCAGCGAACTGGAAGACATCTGGCGAACTTCTGCAGGTGAGCGAGTCGCGTCGAAAAGTTACGTTAAGCGGCTCAAAAGTGGGGTTCTGGAAATTGGCGTCACCAATGGCGCAATCCTGGAAGAACTGACTTGTTATCTGAAACATGAACTATTGCCTGCGATACAGCAGAAACACCCGGAGCCCCCCATTACTTCACTGAAGTTTGTGAAAGCTCGATAAACCCTCACGCGATCTGATCGCCAGCTTCCGCTGAAATGTCCAGCTGAAGAAGGCCAGGATTCAACCCCTCATACATTCGAAATCGTCGGCAAAATAACGCCCAGAAAGTTCTTCTTGTGTCAAATTCGGATTCGAAACCAACTGATTACGATGGCTCAAACATTCAGCACCTGAAAGGTGTTGAAGGTATTCGTAAGCGGCCTGCGATGTACATCGGTGGTACAGATTCTGCCGGGCTGCATCACCTTGTTTATGAAGTTGTGGATAACAGCATCGATGAAGCTGTCAATGGTCATGCTTCTGAAGTGAAGGTGTTGATCAACGTTGATGAGAGTATTTCGATCTCAGACAACGGTCGCGGAATTCCCGTGGGCAAAACGGAAGATGGCCGGCCTGGCGTTGAGGTAGTGCTGACGGAAATTCACGCGGGTGGAAAATTCGACCGTGACAGCGGATATAAAACCGGAACCGGCGGTTTGCACGGCGTCGGTATCACCGCGGTGAATGCCGTTAGTGCATGGCTGACTGCCGAGATCACGCGCGAGGGACACGTTTGGGAAATGGACTTCGAAAAGGGCCACCCCACATCAGAACTTCGCCAGCTTGGCCGGTCGGATAAAACGGGAACCAAGTTGTCGTTTCAGCCTGACCCGACGATTTTTCCAGACACAAAGTTCTCGTTCGATACGCTGACTCGCCGCATGCAGGAACTGGCGTTCTTGACACCTGGTATTCGCATTACGTTGCAGGATGATCGAGTTAAGCGAACTGAGATTTTTCACTACGAAGAAGGTCTGGTTGAGTTCGTTAAATACCTGAACCGAACACAGACGCCGATTCTGCCTGAAGTGATCCGCGTAAGTGGCGAAAGCGAAAACGTGCAGGTTGAAGTGGCCATGCAGCACAACGATGGCTACACGGAAAACGTGCGAGCCTTCGCGAACAACATCTTCAACACTGACGGCGGAACTCACATGAGTGGTTTCCGTAGCGCGTTGACTCGGTCGCTGAACACGTACGCGAAAAAGAATAATCTGTTCAAAGACGTCGTGCCTGCCGGTGAAGACTTCCGCGAAGGTTTAACGGCCGTTATTTCTGTGCGAGTGCCGGAACCGCAGTTTGAAGCTCAAACAAAAGTGAAGCTGGTCAATGCAGAGGTGGAAGGCATTGTACAGTCGGTAGTGGGCGAAGCGCTGCTGAAGTATCTGGAAGAGAATCCAGCGGCATCAAAGAAGCTGATCGCTAAAGCGATTAACGCGGCAGAAGCTCGTGAAGCGGCTCGCAAATCGCGAGAAATGGTTCGCCGAAAAGGGGCTATTACAACCGGCGGACTACCGGAAAAACTTCGCGATTGCCGCAGTCGAGATTTGGATTCCACCGAAGTTTACCTGGTAGAAGGTGACTCGGCGGGTGGCTCTGCCGACACCGGGCGAGACTCGAATATTCAGGCGATTTTGCCTTTGCGAGGTAAGATTCTAAACGTCGAAAAAGCTCAGTTGGTCAAAGTGCTGGACAACAGTGAAATCTCCAATCTGTTTCGAGCGATTGGGGTTTCGCCGGGTTCCGGTGCCGAAGGCATGGATATCAGCAAGCGTCGCTACGGCAAAATCATTGTGATGACCGACGCCGACGTCGACGGTAGCCATATTCGTACACTGCTGCTGACGTTTTTGTTTCGCCATATGCGTGAACTGGTCGAAGGCGGATTCGTTTACATCGCTCAGCCGCCTCTTTACCGAGTCACTCAAAAAGGCCGCAAGAAGCCTCGTTACGTGCAGACTCACGAAACCATGATGCAGGAACTGACCGATCTTGGTCGTGATGGTGCAGCGCTGATCGCAAAGGCTGATGGTACATCGTTTGATGGCGTCAACTTCGATCGTGTTATCGCAACGCTTAGAGAAATGGAACATCCGCTGGAACTTCTCGAACGTCGCGGAATCGACATCAAATATCTGTTGAACAAAGGTGGTGCTGAAGAAACACGGTTGCCACGTTATCGCGTTTTGTGGGGTGATTCTGAACGTTGGTTCTTTGAACGAAAAGATGCAGACGCGTTTGTTACTCAGCTTGAAGCTGAACATGAAGCAGCCAAGCCGGTTTCAGAATCACCAACAGAAACGCCTTCTGAAACTGTTGAAGCTACGGACGCGGCAGAATCGAGCAACGCAGCGGAAGAGACGCCCGTTGAGCCAATTTGTCAGGTTGTTGATTTGCACGAAGTGAAGACGTTAAATGATCAGCTTGCCACTCTGAAAGATTTCGGCTTTACGTACTCAGACTTTGTTCGAGCCGGCATGCAAAACGCTGAACAGGTCTACCCGTTCCGAATTGAACGCGATGACCAGACGGTTCAGATTACAAGCTTGCGAGCCGTGTTGCCGGAGCTTCGAAAACTGGGCGAAAAGGGCCTGACGCTGACACGCTTCAAAGGTCTGGGAGAAATGAACTCAGAAGAACTTTGGGATACCAGTATGGATCCGGAAAAACGTGTTCTTCTGCAGATTCGCATGGAAGACGCCGTTGGGGCAGACGAGATCTTCCGCATTCTGATGGGCGATCAGGTTGAGCCTCGACGTGAATTCATCGAAAAGCACGCGCTTGACGTTAAGGAACTTGATATCTAATGACGGATTCGTCTTCGCGTTATCACCTGGCTGACTTCGCTGATATTCAGGGAGTGCCCTGCCCTTGTGGAATTGCTCGCCGCGCTTTTCAGGGTGTGAGCGAATTTCCAGGGACCATGCACGTCACTGAAATCAGCGATTCAGCGAAGAAGCACTATCACAAAACGCTTACGGAAACCTACTACTTTCTGGAATGCGAGTCAGACGCAAAAATGGAACTCGACGATGAAATCATTCCCGTGCATCCGGGAGTCGCCATTGTCATTCCGCCAGGCGTTCGCCATCGAGCACTGGGAACGATGAAAGTGCTGATCGTGGTTCTGCCCGAGTTCGATCCTGCCGACGAATGGTTCGACTAACAAGGGCTTCGCCCTTGACGCGGTGGCGTGGCATGCGGCAAAAGGTGGAACGTGAGAACCGCCGAGACGCTCCGTTGTCGCCACGAGAATCATAGGCGCACCGCGCCCGCATCATTTTGACTATGACTCTGAGGGCGTTTGCGGGACTTCCTGTCTTGCCAATCGCCGACAGATGTGTCTGTGAAAAATTCCCGTCGCGTGCAAGCCGGCTGCGGCACAGAAGCGATGATGCCGGCGAATACTTGGTTGCAGTCGCTGAAATGACACGTTTTTTGCCTCAAGTGGCAGAAATTGCCGGTGTCTCCGGGGGAGTCAGCGGAATACGACCCTGAACCGGTATTGCCCGATATTTTGGCTGCCCTGTATATTTCACCCGTTGTTCTCGCTTACTTTCGCAACGCCCTTATTGCATGGACGCAATCGTGGCAAAGCCCAATACAATTTTTCGTGCGTTCCAGCTGCGCCGCTACGCCGTCATGCTTTTGGCTTTGATCGTTGTCAGTGGCTGCGAAGGCAAGAGTCTGGTTGATGACAATCCTGTCTTCACGGCCGCACCTCCACGAGAGTCGCTGACAAACAAATCCAGTGTTGCGCGCGCTCAGGATGGAGAGGATGGCTCAGACATTCTGGCGGTGAGTTTTTCTGCCGCCAAGGGAGCTCCACTTTTGGGCAACTCCGTTGTTGCTGAAGTGAATGGCACTCCTATTTTCGTGGACGACCTTGTGGGTAGTTTGCGTTTGGCGATCGAGGCTGATCCGGGGATTACTCCCGAACAGCAACAGCAGATCCTTCACGCTCAGGTTCGCGGTCGCCTGGATAGCTTTGTAGAACAGGAAATTGTCGTCCAGGCATTGAATCAGGCTATTCCTGCCGACCGTCAAAAATTGATCGACAAATCCCTGGAAGAGCCATTTCAGAAAGTTGTTGCGGATATCAAGCAGGATCGCAAACTGGAAACCAATGCTCAGCTGGATGAAGCGTTGGCACAGGAAGGGCTGTCTATTGCTTTGCTGCGAGAGAGCTTTATTCGTATTCAAAAAGTTCAGGGTTATCTGTCGACGCTGGCTCCAGCTGATGATTTGGTGGACCGCATTGAACTGGTCAATTACTACAAAGAGCACCGAGAAGATTTTACCAACGAAGAGCGAATTCGCTGGCAGGAAATATCTGTCGTCTTCAGCAGCCATGGCGGTCGCGATGGTGCAGAAGAAGTGATGGCAAAAGTTGTGACAGAACTGCAAGCTGGTTCTGATTTTTCTGAACTGGCCGTAAAGTACTCCGACGCCCTGAGCGCGGAAAAACGAGGCGACATGGGATGGCTTCAGCGAGGCGGCCTGGCAGATAAAGATCTTGAGAAACGGCTGTTCGAATTGAAGCCCGGTGAGATGACTCGCGTGTTCGTTCGTGACGACCGGTTTGACGTTTTTCGCGTGGTGAATCACGAATTCGCGAATACGACACCGTTTGCAGAAGTGCAGCGGGAAATCGAACAGAAAATCATTCAGGAACGACAGATCGCTGCTCGAAAGAAAGTTCTGGAAGATCTAAAGGCCAAGGCGACGGTCGTTACCATGTTTGACGATGCGCCCCGTGAATCGTTGAAATAGTTGCCGCTGGCGATTTTCCTTTCCAGCCAGATAAATATTCTTTCGCAGGTTCTGACTTCGTGAATACACTTGATGTGGCCCGGCAAGCGGCTGTCGCTGCTGGAAGCGTACTTTCCAACTATTTCGGCAGTGGTGTAGCCATGCGTACCAAGTCGGCCTCGGTCGATCTGGTTTCAGACGCAGATGTGAATGCAGAACGAGCTGTCGCCGAAGTGATTCGTTCAGCCTTTCCTGATCACAGTATCCTGGGCGAAGAAGAAAATTCCGGAAGCGCTGACGCCGAACATCTGTGGATTGTTGATCCATTGGATGGCACTACGAATTTTGCTCACGGAATTCCTCACTTTGCCGTTTCCATCGCTTACTACAGAAACGGCGTGGCTGAAACTGCTGTGGTCTACAACCCGATTCGCGAAGACTGGTACGTGGCGACCAAAGGTGGTGGCGCGTTTCATAACGATCAGCCGATTGTGGTAGGAGATCAGCAATCTCTGGATCAGGTTGTTGTCGGGACTGGGTTTCACTACGACCGGGGTGAAAAGATGGAAGCCACGCTGGCTGCCATGGGGCGACTGCTGAGGCTTCAGATTCACGGTATTCGTCGATTTGGCACAGCGTCGCTGGATCTTGCGATGGTGGCAACCGGCCAGCTGGGCGTGTACTTTGAGTATCAGCTTTCGTCCTGGGACTTTGCCGCTGGCGTGTTGCTGGTTGAAGAAGCGGGAGGCCGAGTGTCGACCAGTGAAGGTGAACCGTTAAAGCTGGCGACGACCAGCATACTGGCCGCGAACCCAGGGCTGTACGAGATCGCGTTGCCGCTGGTTAACCGAAACACTTAGCGGCTGGACCGTTTCATGGATTCCACGTGGTAGTCGAACCAGACGGGTTTCATGAGTTCCATCATCTGTGTCCGCTGGTGTCCAAGGCCTTCCAGTTCGATGTATGTGTGGTCGACTTCAAGATCCTGCAGGTGCTGATGAAAGTCGCGGATTGTTTTGATATGGCCGCCGTCTTTGGTTCCACAGGCAATCTGGATGCGAACGTTCTTCCTGATCAGACTCGCATTCTTTGTGGCGACAGCATACACGTCGTCGGCTTCCCAGGCAGCACGATCTTCGCCAAGCAAAAGTTTCTTCCGTTCAGCCGGTTCCGTAATGTCGAATTGATCCAGCAGGTGCGGCACATTTCCGGCCTGGCAAAACAGACTGCAGAACATTTCCGGGTGCTTCAAGGCAAGTCGCGTGGCACCTCGACCGCCCATTGAAAAACCTTCGATGCAACGGCCTTCTCTGGAAGCGATGGTTCGATAGTTGGTGTCGATGAACGGGATAAGTTCCTTCAGGAAGATGGATTCCATCGGGTACTTTCCGTCAGCGGAATTCTTGTAGAAAGTACTGTGGCCTCCATTGGGAAGTACCATAATCATTTCGGGCCAGCGACCTGCGGTAATTCCTTCGTCAAGCAAACGAATCGAATCCAAACTGGTAAATTCCGTTCCGCCATTGCCGTGAAGGTTATAGATCACAGGAAAACGCTGCTTCGTTGCTGTGGCATAGCTGGGGGGGAGATAGATGCAGAATCCAATATTCTGGTTGACCAGTTGGCTGTGAAAAGTGAGGTGACTGGTTCCGGAAGGAATTGGCAGGTCTTTGTCTTTCGGTTCGTTGATCCACTTGATGGATGGTCCGACAGGCAACTTGTCTGCTGACTTTTGCGCCAACGCAGAATTGCAAAACGAAAGAGTGAACAGCAGTGCGGTGACCAGAATTCGCATAGTTGGAGTTCTTAATGACTTCGGAAATCGTTCGGTCATGAAGTGTTGAACGATCGTCAATTCACGTACCATGAAGACGCATTCTTAACAGCTGGCCGGCGAGTTGGCAAACAAGGGCTTCGCCCTTGACCCGGTGGCGTGGCAAGGTAAAGCGGGTGGGACGAGTTAATCGCCGAGCCGCTCCGTTGTCGCTACGAGAATCATGTTTGCACCATGCGCATCTTTTTGAGTAAGACTCTAACGAGGCCGTGCCTCACACGGTTCGAGTTGCCGCTCGGAAACGCTCCGCTGTCGCTCAGAAAATCGATCAATGTGAACAAGTTTTGTTAATCCAGAAGTCTAACCCCAGGCGAATCCATGCGACCGTATATTTTGTCCGAGACGAATTTTTCTCACGTTAAGTCCTGCAAGTACGATGTGGCCATTCTTCCGATGGGTGCCACTGAACCGCACAATCTGCATTTGCCTTATGGTACGGATACGTTTCAGGCAGAAGCCATGGCATCGCGAGTTTGTGAAGCCGCGTGGAACAAAGGTGCGAAGGTGGTGATGTTGCCGCCGATACCCTATGGCACTGAAACGAATCAGTCGAAGTGTCGCCTGTCGATGAACGTGAATCCGTCAACTCTGGGTTTGTTGATTAAGGACCTGGTGGATTCGCTGGAAGGACACGGCGTTTTGAAACTGATCATTCTTAACAGTCATGGCGGCAACGAATTCAAACCGCTGCTGCGTGAACTAAGTGGAAAGACCACGGTTCAGTTGTTTCTGTGCGATTGGTTTCGAGGAATTACCGCTGACGTTCAGAAAGAAATTTTTGATGATGCCGGTGATCACGCAGGAGAGATGGAAACGGCTCTTGGGTTGGCGTACTTCAATGAGTTCGTCTTGAAAGACGATCAGGGAGGAATCGTCGCCGATGAAGGTGCCGTCAAGGCGACTCGATTTGATGCCATCAACAATGGCTGGGTCAGTATTACTCGACCATGGCACTTGTTGACGACAAATACTGGTTCAGGAAATCCATTTCCGGCGACGGCGGAAAAAGGCGAGCGACTGATGGCCGTGATTGTTGAACGGCTGTCGCAGTTCGTTCTGGAACTTGCCTCATCAGAGATGGATTCGCAGTTTCCATTTTAATGCGTCGCCGGCGTTGGGGGCCTTTCCTGGTGCTCCAACTGGTGCTGCAGTCGCCGCAAGCTACGGCTTCTTCGGTTGAGATTTTTTGGGCTGGCTGTTTTCCAGATCGATCGCTCCTAGAACAGCACCGTAGAACGCAGCTATTTTTTGCGATGGAGTCGTTGCTGCTTCGCTGACGGCAGGGCGAACTTTGCCCACTTCCAGTAGCTTGTTGCGTACAAGGGTCCGAGTTGCCACTTGAAGGCATTCTTCTCGCCACAGTTTGTCTTTTAGCTTGGTGATCTCCGCAATCGCTTCCGCACTGGACGATGCCTTGAGGGTAATCTTTTCAGTGATGAATCGAGTTGTTGCCGCGCACAGGCCGCGAGCTTTGGGGGCGGATTCCAGCTGGTTACTGGCGACCAGTTTGCCCGTTGTCAAATAGCCTCCCCACGCAGAAATCAGTGCTCTAATAACGGCGGTTTCGTCGGCTGGGTCTGCTCGAGCCAGTGGCACGTTTAGTGAGCTATCTGTTCGCGACATTTCCACAAATTCCAAATCGACTTCTGCGGCTGCCACAAACAACAGGCCATTCAGGTTGTCCACGCCAACTTCTTTTGCCAGCTCTGTGGAAGTGTCGGTGACTGCAGTCTTAACCAGTTCCAGTCCGCCGTGCCTGATGACACGTCCCAGCATTAGCAGTAGTTGCAGTCGTCTTGTTTCGGCAGCCTTAAGAACTCGATCGACGCCGCGTCGGTAAGCGATGAACTTTGACCGAATCTGGTTGGTGTTGGTAATTCTTAATTCTGTGGCAATTCGTTTTTGCACGTCGTCTGCGTTCCGATCAAGTTGGAACGCAGCCGCACGCACGGTTGCCGTTGGTGCGACAACGGAAGTCATTGTGGCGTAAAGACGTTGTAGTCCTGCTGAGGCCGCTTCATTGTCGCCGTTTTTGAGGGCCGCGATTATGAAGTCGGTAACCGCCTCACCGTGAAGGAGTTGCGGCGTCAGGTCGGGATTTCGATCGTCGATTAAAGATTCAATTGAACCGAGGCTGGTTGAATTCACCGCTGGCAGGGTGGCGATTTTTGCTGAGACAGCGGCCCATTGTTCTTCTGCAGAAGATTTCTGAGCCAGTACAGACTGCGTACGAAGTGCGATGTCCGCGCCTTTCGCCACTGCTGCAGCTTGCAGGGCGTTTCTTTCACTGACAGACGCATTCTGCTGCAGCATCTGTTCGGCAACGCTGGCAAACGTGTCGCCAGCCGTTGCTGTGTTGTCTATTGATTGGCACCAGGCTAAGGCTGACTGCCACTGACCCAGAATGGCAAGGTTGTCGCCCACCGCTGTGATCAACGGTTCGTTCCAGGCGAAAACCTGCAACGGTGGTGACGATGGTCTGTTCAGGTCGTGTAGTGTTGCCGACGTGGCTGACCATGCAGCAAGTCGAACTGTGTCCATTTGAGACGTGATTGTTTCGTCTCGCTGTTGCTTGGTGATTACTGCCGTTGCGGCGGAGACATCGCCGGAATTGGCCAGGGCTGTTGCCAAGGCGATGCCTGTTTCAAAAGCGACTGCTCCTGATTCGGGAATTTTCTCAGCCAATGAGTACGCTGTCTTCAAATCCTTCGCTGCACCGTCGGTATTGCCGGTCTGAAATTTTGTCCAGTATTCGCCGACAAGCGGACCGATCTCGTAGTATTCCGTACTTCGCCGAGCGTCTGCGGCAACCTTGTTCATATGGGAAAACTCTTCGGCGGCTTGTTTGTGCATCCCTAGTTTTAGGTAGGCGTCTCCTGCCAGTCGGCGGCAATATGCCTTGTCGCGATTGCCAGCTGTAATAGTTGCTTCGCCCACCATGATTTCCACCAGCTCAATTGCTCTGCGGCGGTACTGTGGAACTTCGGGAGTCACTACTTTCCTGGGCGTGGTTTCGTCGTCTGTTTCGTCTTCGTTTCCGAAGTCTTTTTGGGGTAGCGGTTCAAGGGCTCCCAGCTTGTCGATGCCGGGGCGATTTAAATAGGTAACCAGTCCGATTGTGGCTGCAAGTAAAACCGTCCCCACGATTCCATAAATGACAATCGGGTTTTTGGCTGATCCGGATTTCGTAATCTGTTGTTCTGATGAAGCTGTGTCGTCGCTGACTCTGGCTGGGACCTTGGCTTTGGGCTTGCTGGCCCCGCTTTCTGCGGCAGTGAAAATTGGGACCAGGCATTCTTTGTTCGCACATTTAACCTGACGCCCCACAGCGGCGGGGGGAATAAATCCCTGAGTGTCGCACATGGGACAAACCACACGGTGAAGCCGGCCCTTGATAGGTTTGCTGGCGCATTGAATTACTTTTTTCGCTGTCGGTGCCTGATCGATCGCGAAGGGATCGTCGTTTGTGGGCTGTTCTTTCTTGATCGCCTTCTGAGGTGTTGGTTTCCCTGAATCATTCTTCGATTTGCCACGAGCGTTCATCGAAGCTCCGCAAAACGGGCAGTCCGTGGCGTCGTCGTCGAGTACTGATTGACCACACGAGGGGCAGGTAGGCAAATCCATAAATATCTCTTACAGCAATCTATACGAACATCCGAATGGCATTGGCTTGTGTCAAACCGAGCGATTGACACTATTGTTTCCGCAAAATTCGTTGAAACTGCGGCGGTTCATTTTCGAACTTCCGGTGGAAGTCGATCAGGCCGATGGATGATTTCGATGAGGAATTTCAGCGTATCTTGACGGGACAAACATGATTACTCAAGACGGGGGAGTCATGTGAAAACGGGAAAATCTGGGGAAAGTCCGCCAGAATCTGTCGAAAGCCTCTGGTTTCGAGGCCCCGTTTTGGCTTCGTTCAACAAAAAAAACGGGAAGCAGTTTGACACTGCTTCCCGTTCTGTCTGATTGTTATGGAAGGCTGCGTTGACAGCCGCTGCTGCTATTTCTGGTAGTCAACAACGATGTAGCCTTTTTTGACGCGAACGTCGACCGCGTACTTGCCATAGTCGTAGCGGACCCGATCGCCATCTCGACGGCAGATCACGTCTTCACATCCGCATGGTGGCACGCAGATTTCAATGAATACACATTTTGGACCGCAGCAGTTGCATTTGTCTTTGCAGGCACAAGGATCATTCACCTGAATGATCTTCGTTACTGCACATGGGTGAATTTCTCGTTTGTCGACGTACTTGACGTTGGTGAACAACGGTACTGGAGCAGAATCAACATAAACTGGTCCGTCAACAACATATCCCCCCATTGGCTCATGGAAAGGTGATCCCGGTGCCGCTGGCACTGGAGTCAGGTCGATGGCCATGGCTGGCACGGCAATGATTGCGGCAAGGCAAAGGCCCGCCAACTGTCTTACGCACTTCATAATTCGTTCCTTTTGAAATTTGGGTGACTCGAAAATCTGGTTGTTTGTGATCGGTGGGAAGAGTTCGTTTCCCGTACCTTCAACGTGCCACCGGAAAAACAATGGTCAAGCTGGCAGTGAGATTTGTTTTCGAGTTCCCTTGAGTTGTTTACGCCTGAGTCGGTCACGCAAAGCTGAGTGGTAAGGGTATTCTGGGTGAACAGATAAACTCAACTGGAATTGTGGATTTTTTCAATTACGGCATAGGGGGTGAGGCGGCGTGAGCTGTTCTGCGTGTTGCCTTTTTGCAACGACACTTGGTTTTGAAGGACTGCAGGCACCTGTCAGCTGAACCCGTAGAGCCAGTTCCAAACGCGTGGCAAACACTTCGCACATTCCCGGTTTTCTTCGTCTTGGCCAAAATTGCCGATTCCGCTAGCATCCGAATTGCGGGCGTATTTGCCTCGCAAGTGAACTGGTGGAAGGACTATGGATTTCAATATTCGACCCATATCGAAGGTGTGTTCAGCATCTGGCGAAGCTCTTGTGGCCGGACAGCACTGTTGGTCTGTTCTTGTTGAAGTTGATGGACGGTTGGTCCGACAGGATATTTCCAGTGCTGCATGGACCGGACCGCCGGAAAATGCAATTGGGCATTGGCAGTGCGAAGTGCCTGTCGATAAAGACGCTGGTCAAAGAAAATTGGATCCGGACTCGCTTCTGGATTACTTTGTGCAACTATGTGAGTCTCCCAATAATCTGGAAATGGACTATCAATATGTGCTTGCCCTGCTGTTGTTGCGGAAGAAACGATTGATACTGGAAGATTCAATTACCATCGACGACCAGCCCGGATTGCGGTTGGTGGGAAGTGGTGGCGAAGGTCCGTTTGACGTAATGGAACGCGAATTGACTGACGAACAGATTGCTCAGCTGCAGATTCAGCTTTTTGATGGGGCAACGGAAGAAGCAGCGTAAGGAAACAGTCGCAGTTAGCAGTGTAGAAGGGACAGGTTGTTTCCTTCTTAGCTTCATCGGGATCAGGGAATGATCAACGTACTTAAGAAATCGATTCTTCTGATCACTGCGTTAAGTAGTGTTGGTTGTACGTTTCCGTGGCTCAAACAAGAACCGCGATCGACGGCTCCTCCCGCACTAAGCATGAACATCACAAGCAACGAGCTTGTTGATCACTTAAATCGTAAGACTCAGGGCCTTGAAGGCTGGCGATGCACGTCCACTCGGATGTCTGTCAGATTGCCCAACGGTTTAAGTCAGCGTTTAAAGGGTGCAATTGCGTGTCAGGCTCCCAACTATTTTCGGCTAACGGCCAGTAACGTAATTGCGACTGCAGATCTGGGTTCCAACAACAGTCGATGCTGGGTTTATGTGAAGCCCGGTGAATCTGCTGTGATGACCTGGAAACACGAAGACACCGAGTTGCTGCAGCAGATACCAAGCGGTGTTCCCTATATCGATCCCAACTGGTTGATGCTGGTGTTAGGGGTCACTCCATTGGATCCCGCTGACTACGAAATCAGTTCTCCCGCTGGAGCTCGCGAACTTTGGTTGGCGGCGATTGAGCAGGGAGCGTCCGGTCGGCCGATACGGCGAGTCATTAAAGTTGACGTGATGTCCGGCGACATTCGCGAACACGCTTTGTATGACAGCGAACGGAATCCGCTTGTTCGAGCTCAACTAAGCGGATATCGGTGGTACAACCAGAAACGCATTCCGCAATCGGTGAAGCTGATGTTCACTCAAATGGATTCAGAAATGACTCTGACCTTTGATGGCATCGAAACCAATCCTCACCTGCCTGATGAACTCTGGCGCATGCCGGACCACAACCTGAAGGTCGTCGATTTGGGCGAGGTTATTCGAAGCCGAATGCTAGTCGACCGGATGCAGGCACCGGACTCGAACAGCCAGTTTTATCAGCCTCCCACCGCCAGACTGCAGCCGCCTGTGTTTGAACAACCGACTCGAAGCGCATTTGCACCGCCATCCGAAACCGCGTTTCTGGATGACAGTGCTGAAGAGCTGGAAGAACCCGATTGGGATACTCCCATTTCACAAAGTCGTACCATTGAGCCACCGGCTGAGCAGCGGCAGATGAGTCCGACTCCGCGCCGACCGTCGATGTTTGGCTTCTTTAACCGGTCGCCCCATTTGTAGACTGCTGGTTGTCTTCGCAACGCGTTTAGATCAAACGTCATGCAACTCAGGAGTGCTAAGAACAGGGCCATTCAGTTTGGTTGCGTTTTAGCCAGCCACAGCCGCGACGGACGCTTTCATTTTTGCAAGCCCTGTCTTTGCCACTTCCAGTGCGTCCTGTTTCCAATAGTCTCGATTGAACAGTTCCAGCGACAGCACAACTTTGCGTCCGTTGCCGCCGATCATGTTCAGGATATCTGACAGCGGTGCGATGCCATCGCCCGGATAGACACGGTGTGAGTCATTCATTTCCGCACGTGAGGGCTGTTCTGGATAGTCATTCATGTGAAACACCTGAATGGCATTGTCGTCCAGCAGTGCCAGGCCGCCGAAACCGGAACCACCTTTGAAGATATGGTACACGTCCGGCAACAGGCAGGCTTTGGGGTGATTGGCTTCAACGCAGACCATCACAGATTCGCCAAGTCGCGACAGGTTTGTGCTGAAGCCCCAGACTTCAAGTTGAGGAATGACGCCCGTTTCGTCGCCAACCTTCAGTAGCTCGTGGTATCTTTCTGCCATTAGAAACGGATCAAGTCGGGCTCCATTTTGAGCTCCCACGGGTGGGGCGGCGATTCGTTTGCCGCCAATTTGTGTCAGCAGATCCATGTCGCGTTTTGCGTTTTCCAGGCCCTGTTTACGTTGGGCTTCGTCGTCGACGATCCATTGAGCAAATCCGATGGCGCTTTCGACTGTCAGGCCTGCGTCTTCGATGCGTTTCTTTAAGTCAGACAGGCTTCCGCCCGCATCTTTGTATTTTGAAAGGTGGCCCATCCACGGTTCAATGCCGTTATAGCCAGCAACTCCAGCGATTCGAACCTGTTCAACAATGTCCTCCGTCTGCTGACGAATGGTGCTCATGTTAAGGCAATAAGTAAACGGGCTATCTGCTGCGACTGGTTGAGACGCTGCGGCAGAACACAATTCCGTTTTTGTTGCGGCCACTGCGCCGACGGCTGCGGCAGTGCCTAGGAAACTTCGTCGATTAATGGTCATGTTTAGGCCTGGCGAGTTTTGTTGTTGTTTTGTGGGGTGGTTTTTTTTGACGGTGGATGGCAGCTCACCGGCTGATACTTGTCGGTCTAATGTACGTCGTCCGACTCACCAAATACCAGCGAATCAGCCAAATCGAACATTAGTGAAAATTTACGATTGGATTCAAATTCCAATGAATCCGGTGATCCATAACTTTGGAGTTGAAATGTTGCAGGTTGGATTAAGGATTGCCGATCTTGTTAACGAGCAAAGTTTGAGTCAGTCTGAACAAAAAGGACTGGCCAGGAATCAAAGTTGCGTAAGAATACATCAGGCATTTCGGCTTTACCCCGACGGAGGTCTCAAATAATTTGCGTAGGCCCGAACCACTAATGAGTGCACGCTTAAGCGTGACTCGGTTTTCGCCTGATTCGCTGCGTCTCCACCGTCGCAGTTACCGAAATGTCTGATTTATAAGAGGTCGTGAAGTTAAGTCTTCACGGCCTCTTTTTTTGTGTCCGCCGAACAAAATGATTCTTTGCCTGACGGGTGTCACAGTTGCCGCCGTGGCTTACTTCAGTGGCAGATAGATTTCAGTTCGTAAATCTTCAACAGCCGTGTTTTCGGGATTGTTGATGTACAGTTCAAAGGCACCCGCTTTGCTTTGCTTCAGTTTCTTATAGCGAGTGTGTTGATTGGCGGCGCTCCATGCGTTGCCCAGGTTTTGGTAGCTGCCAACATGTTCGACGCAGAAGGCTTTTGTTTCAGGCAACGACCATTCAGAAAGTCCGCTGGGCAAGGATCCCGTGGCTGCCGGAATCACAAAGCCGCTGGTGAAATCCAGAATTTGTTTCTTCATGTCCAGATGGTGGCATACGGAGATCATCTGACCGTCGGTTGGCAGATTGTTTTGCTGCATGAGTTTGGTTGCCGATTCAACCGCAGCGTGCATGGATGGCCCAACGTTGCTCATGTGGGCTGATGCTCGAACTCCCGCCATTCGCATCGGGCCAACAGATTGGATTCCTCGAACATTCGTTTCGGAAAGAATGGTTCCCGTTTCAAGCAGCTCTTTCAGCATTTTCAGGCCACGTTCATAGTCCATGCCAATCCAGGCTTCCATCATGGAAGTCATCCAGAACATGAACCATGGCAAAGATCCAATCATGTGCCACGTGACTTTTGATCCGTTGGTGGTCGGTTCGATTTCAAACAAAACCTGCGACACAGACTTGAAGGGTTTTAGAAAGCGAATTTCGTCATCAATCCGGCGACCGGGTTCAAGTTGTTTGTGTTCGATTTCTCCATGACCAACAACCTCGCCCTGCCAGGCATACACGGATCCGATCGATTGTCCGTCACTGCTGATGGTGACGTTTGCTGTTGGCTCTGCACATAGCCAGGGAGACCATTTGGTCCACGTTCCGTAGTCCGCAATCGTGTCGAAGACTGTGGCTGAGTCCAAGTTGATTTCGATGGATCGTTGGACGTGGTATCGAGGCATGTGAAGTGTTTCTGTCGCTGAATTTTTAGGCGGAAGGCTGTTTGGTGACGGCAGAGAGCCGTTTTATTTTGCGTCAGTGTCCACCTGAGTCAACGCAGGGCGAACGATTCCTGAAGTGTTTGCAAACGTCAGTTGCAGGCGATTTCTGTTGGGAATGTATTTGTAAGGGTAAACGCGAGTGCGACGGCCTTGCTGCATCACGTGGCGGAGGACTCAATGTCAACGGAGGCAGACCATTTTTCAAGCCCACAATGCACGCAGCGCTGCGCAAACGGATTTCCAAAATACCAGGTCGCAAAGAACGGTCGGCCGCAACGTGGACAAGACCAGAAGCCGTGCCAGAGGCCCCCAGCGATTGCAACTGCTGCCCACAGGCTATGAAGTACTCTGTGCCAATTGCTGTCCTCATCAAGCAGTGTTGCAAATGGCGTCGCGGCCAAGGCAGCAAGTACGGCCAAAATGAATCTACCGCGAGTTACTCGATAGGAGTCCCATTTGGACAGTCTTGAGCTAACGCTTTTATCCGTCACTGTTGGGTCGCCCTGCTGGTTGCCAAATCATTCAGGCGTCACGCTGGTTTTGTTGGGAGGAAATGTGGTCGAGGACGCCACGTACCATGGGTCCCATTTTGGGTGGGCTGGCTTCGAAGTCGACAGTCAGTCCTTCTTCCAGAATTGTTTCGCTGCAGGTGGGGCCGATGGAAGCGATGACTGTGTTCTGAGTTGCCGCAAGGAATTCGTTGCGGCACTGTAGTTCGTCCGCAATCATAAGCACGTGTCGAACCTGCTGAGCGCTCGTAAACAACAACGCCTGGAATCGACCTTCGATGGTTTGTTGGATGGCATCTTTCAGTGGCTGAGTGTCGTCTGGCAACGCCCAGCGGTAAACGG
The DNA here is from genome assembly GCA_937916515.1 of uncultured Planctomycetaceae bacterium. Taxonomy (GTDB): domain Bacteria; phylum Planctomycetota; class Planctomycetia; order Planctomycetales; family Planctomycetaceae; genus Fuerstiella. The sequence goes on from CALFSX010000213.1 coordinate 93,409, forward strand.
GAATTGGAAGTACTTTTGCGCCATTTTTCGTAAGGCTGTCATAAAATTCGGGGTTGGGAATGCCGTATTCCTGAACGGCGAACAGCTTACCATCGAATGAAAGTTCTGCGGCGTCTATGGCGGTCAGCAGTTCGTGCCACGTGTTGGGTTCCGGGGCTTTGACGGCGTACTTCAGTCCAAGTTTGCTAAGTACTGCTGCGGGCTTGGGGCCTCGAACCAGAATAGGAATCTGCTGCATTGCTTCCAGCAGTTCGTCTTTTAGCTGCTGAGAGTCTGCGACATCCAGCATGGCTTCTGTGCCGACTCCCGTCAGCAGCACAAGGTAATCGACTTCCTTTGACAGGATCTGGCGGATGGCACCAATCGCCACGCGGTTTTCGCCGATGCATACTTCCTGCATCGATGGGGCCACCACTGCTGTTCCGCCGAGCCGTTCTATCAGTGACCGCATTTCTTCTGAACGGCGGCTTTCGAAAGTGCAGAGAACGGGGATGCTCGGGTTGGTCATTTGGCGGCTCTTCGAAAGTGCCTTGAGAAGTAGTCGACGACACCAAGTTCGTCGATGGATGAGACGAAATCGACGTTGGTCTGGCCTTTGGAGATTCTTCTGCGGTCGATCACCGTCATGCCGCGAGTTAACTGTCCGCTGGTTTCGACGTCAGCTCTTACGGCTTCAACAGAAAAGGCTTCGGCTTTGGCAGCCACGGCCAATGCAACAATGCCGTGCAGAGAAACGCCTTCAAATGCCAGATGCTGGCGATTCGCACGAATGGAGAACTGCAGCATTGCGGTCAGCACGTCGGCATTGGGTGTGCCGGAAATAAGCTGAGTCAGCAGGTCAACGTCTTCAAACGTTAAGACGGCTGAGCCGCTTTGATCCAGTGATACCAGCGTCTTTGTGGTGGGCAGTCGAAACACGGCGGCAGCGGCTTCCGGGTCGGCCCAAATGTTGAATTCAGCAGCTGCCGTGATGTCTCCATTGGCCTTGTCGGCACCGCCCAGGCAGATGATGCCTTGCAGTAAAGTGGGCAGTTCGGCATCAAGTTCGCAGGCAGCGGCAACATTTGTCAGTGGACCCAGCGTTAGAATTTTGACTTCATGAGGAAACTCGCGGACTAAGTCTACGATGAGTTTTGTGGATTCTCTGCGGTTGTGAAGGTCGGGCACGTTAACCGGGACATCGCCGAGTCCGTGGCTTCCCAGAAAGCTGTGTCGCGTGGGAACGACTTCGGCAAACTGTCGGCTTAATACGGCCGGACGTTCGCATTGCCCGATGCGAGGGTGTTTCAGGGGATCTACAAGGTCGGTCAGAAATTGCAGATTTCTGGTGGCCTGCATTCCGGAAATTGAGCCAGCGGTTGCTGTCAGTCCAATTACGTCCAGAGTGGGGTCCAGTAAGGCGGTCAGAACAGACAAGGCGTCAACAATTCCTGGGTCTGCATCGATGATGATCTTCTGAGCCAAGTTTTCTGCTTTCTACGAATTTTTGGCCTTAGTGGCGACAGTCGTTACAGCCGGACCGGATTTTTGCTGCTGCCGCATCAGAATAGCGTTTTCGTTGGCCGTTAGCGGGCTGGCGGCACTTCGGCATTGGTAAACTGTAGAGGAAATCCTTCGCTAAAAGAAGAATCGTTCGTCCAGACGAAGCAATTCCTGGTCAACAGGGGCAGGCTTCTTGAACCGTCGAAATTTACTGGTACCCTTCTCGAAATTTTGCGCGGTCTGCTGCTGTGCCCCGCCTGCAACGCGTTCGCCACGATCTTGAGTTCGACTCAAGGCCCCCATTGGCGGTCGCTCTGCGCGCGGCTGAAGGAGTGAATCGGACACAAAATTGTGATGTTCTGTAGCGAAATTCGCTGCAGAGTCGGCTCATCTGGAATACTCAAAGGTCCTGCCCCGTGCCACGTCGAGACGATATTAAGAAGATTTTGATCATCGGTTCTGGTCCTATCGTGATCGGCCAGGCCTGTGAATTTGACTATTCCGGAACTCAGGCCTGCAAAGCATTGCGGGAAGAGGGCTATGAAGTTGTGTTGGTGAATTCCAACCCAGCGACCATCATGACCGACCCGGAAACTGCAGATCGAACGTATATTGAGCCCATTACGTGGCAATACGTGGCGAAGGTAATTGAAAAAGAGCGTCCCTGTGCCCTGCTGCCAACTCTTGGCGGTCAGACTGGTTTGAACACCGCCATGGACCTTGTTAAACACGGTGTGCTTGAAAAGTACAACTGTGAAATGATCGGTGCTCGAGAAGACGCGATCAAGAAGGCTGAAGAACGCGAACTGTTCAAACAGGCGATGGTTAAGATCGGGTTGGATGTTCCTAAGAGTTTCGTCGTCCACAACATGGAAGACGCTCGATCTGCCGTGAAGGAAATCGGCGTCCCGATCATCATTCGAGCCAGCTTTACATTGGGTGGAACCGGCGGCGGCATCGCTTACAACTACGACGAATTTGAAGAGAAGGTTCGTCAGGGGTTGGCGTTGTCGCCTGTGACCGAAGTGTTGCTGGAAGAATCCATTCTTGGCTGGAAAGAGTACGAGATGGAAGTGATGCGTGACTGCGCTGATAACGCAGTCATCATTTGTGCCATCGAGAACTTTGACCCCATGGGCGTTCACACGGGAGATTCCATCACGATTGCACCGGCTCAAACATTATCTGACAAAGAATATCAGATGATGCGAGATGCAACTCTGGCGTGCATGCGTGAAATCGGTGTGGAAACCGGTGGTTCCAACGTGCAGTTTGCCATCAACCCGGACGACGGGCGAATGGTGATTATTGAAATGAATCCGCGCGTTAGTCGTTCCAGCGCATTAGCTTCGAAGGCCACGGGATTTCCGATTGCGAAGATCGCCGCCAAGCTGGCCGTGGGCTATCGTCTGGACGAAATTCGAAACGATATTACTCGCGAAACTCTGGCGTGCTTCGAGCCGACGATCGACTACGTCGTCACAAAGTTTCCTCGCTGGACCTTTGAGAAATTCCCTGAAGCCGATCCAACGTTAACTGTGCAGATGAAGTCTGTCGGTGAGACCATGGCGATTGGCCGTACGTTTCTGGAGTCATTTCAGAAGGCGTTGCGAGGTTTGGAAATTGGTCATTTTGGTCTGGGTGGTGGCAAGAAAGACCTGTGGGGAACAGATCGTCAGCCGACTCACGATGAAATTGTGGCAAAGATGTCGACGCCAAATGAAGCTCGCGTCTTTTACATTCGCTACGCTTTGAAAAGCGGCATGTCGGTTAGTGAGATTCACGAAATCACAGACATTGATCCATGGTTCCTGAGAAGCCTGGAACGACTGGTGGCAATCGAAGATCAGATTCGTGCGGCCGGGCGATTGTCGAATGCGTCCGCGGAACTGATTCGGTTGGCCAAGCAGAACGGCTTTTCCGATGCTCAGATGGCCTTTTGGTGGGACACATCCGCTGTAGAAGTTCGTGCTCGCCGCAAACAATTGGGCATCGAAGCCACGTTTAAGCAAGTCGATACATGTGCGGCCGAATTTGAAGCCTACACGCCTTACTATTATTCGACCTATGAACAGGAAGACGAAACTCCACCGAAGCAGCCGGGCAAGAAACGCATCATGATTCTGGGTGGCGGCCCAAATCGAATTGGTCAGGGTATTGAGTTCGATTATTGCTGCTGTCAGGCAGCGTTTGCGTTGGCCGAACTTGGCATCGAAAGCATCATGGTGAATTCGAATCCGGAAACGGTTTCGACGGACTATGACACGTCGGACTATCTGTTCTTCGAACCGCTAACGACCGAAGACGTGCTGAATGTCTGCGATCGCATGCAACCGGATGGCGTGATTGTGCAGTTTGGCGGCCAGACGCCGCTGAATCTTGCTAAGGCTCTGGAGGCGGCGGGCGTCAATATTATTGGCACCTCTCCCGACATGATTGACGCGGCAGAAGACCGAGAACGCTTCCAGGCAATTCTGGAGAAGCTGAATCTGCGTCAGCCACCCAACGGAATTGCGACCAATACAGAATCGGCTCGCGCTGCTGCTGACCGAATTGGTTACCCGGTGTTGGTTCGTCCCAGCTATGTGCTGGGCGGTCGAGCAATGGAAATTTGCTATGACCAGCATTCGCTTGTTCGCTACATGACGGAAGCTGTTGACGTTTCGCCGGACAAGCCCGTGTTGATCGATCGCTTTTTGGAAGATGCGATTGAAGTTGACGTGGATGCCGTTTCTGACGGGGTAGACACCGTGGTCGGCGGCATTATGGAACATATCGAAGAAGCGGGCGTCCATTCGGGCGACTCGGCGTGTTCGCTGCCGCCTCATTCGTTGCCGAAGTCGGTTCTGGATGAGATCCGAGTTGCGACGCACGCACTTGCGTCGGAACTTCATGTTTGTGGTTTGATGAACATTCAGTTTGCCGTAAAGGTCGATGAAGATCGTCACACGGTTTACATTCTGGAAGTGAATCCTCGAGCAAGTCGTACTTCGCCATTTGTTTCCAAAGCTACCGGTCGCTCGTTGGCGAAAATCGCAGCGAAGGCGATGGCGGGCGTTTCGCTGAAGGAACAGGGCGTAACTTCGGAGATTATTCCGAAGCATACTTCCGTTAAGGAAAGCGTTTTCCCGTTCAGTCGGTTTTCCGGCGTCGACATTGTGCTTGGCCCGGAAATGCGATCGACTGGCGAAGTCATGGGAATCGACAGCGACTTTGCAACCGCGTTCGCGAAGTCTCAAACGGCTGCTGGTGCCAACCTGCCTTCCAGCGGAAAGATCTTTATCAGCATGGCGGCTTCCGCCAAGGAAAAGATGATTGAACCGGCTCGACGACTGTTGGCGTTGGGCTTCACGATCGTCTGCACTTCAGGCACTGCCAAGACATTCCGCGATGCTGGCGTTGAAGTGGAAGTTGTAAAGAAGCTTCAGGAAGGTCGTCCCAACCTGCTGGATCTGATGGCGAATCAGGAGATCAGCCTGATCTTCAATACTCCGAGTGGCAAAGGTGCCAGAACAGATGAAGGCCGCATTAGAGCCGCATCGGTGGTGCATCGAATTCCCTGTGTGACAACTCTTCCGGGAAGTATCGCAGTTGTGGACGCGCTGGAGGCGCTGGCGAAAAACCCTGAACCGCAGGTGAAAGCCATTCAGGAGTGGACATAGGCGACCGCTTCACGCAAATTCGCTGATTAAGGAAACTGGTACTGAACAGCTTTGTTTTGTGCCGGAGTCTCTTAGTCAGCGATCATTGGAACGGTAGTTGGAGGCACACTGGTGATTGTCAGTTGCCTGGTTCAACCCAGGCTCAGATGGTTGCTTGGCACTGAGTTGTTCCCTCGCTAAGTCTTGCAGAGTCTGCGTACGCTTGTGTATTTGATCGATTCTCGATGCAATGAACTTTTGCCGTAGCCACCGTTGAGACCGCGCAGTGAAAATTATTCATTCTACGATGTTCCACGCAGGTCGTTGCAGGCCGATTTTGTTTTGCCTGTTGTTGCTGTCAGCATCGCATGAATGCCACGCTCAACAGGTTTCCGGGCAGGTGACGTCAGGTGGTGTTGGCCGATACAAAATTGGCCAGTGGGGGCTGGTGCGAGGACAATTTAATAACGTCACGGCGCAGGATCAGCAGATTACTGCCGTTGTTACTCAGAAGTCCAATCCCGGAACTCAGTTTGCCAGGTCTATTGTTGTGCCTGCCGGTTCAACGCGGATCAGCCAATGGCCGTTGCTTGTTCATCCAGTGGATGAAGACTATTTCGAATATGAGTACCTGTTTGTTGATCAGCAGGATGGTCGAGAAACGGTTGATCGCAGAAGCAACGACAGCATTCTGGAAAGTTTCGTGGTTGTGGCGAAGTCTGCCGAGACGAAGCTTGAACCCGAATACTGTGGACATCTGTATTCTGTGGATGCGAGTTCGGAGCAGCATTCCGAAGTCACCAGGACGTTGTCAGCATTTTGCAGGACTGCAAGTGCTCAACATGCAATTATTGATTGCAATCAGCAGCAGATTCAGAGTTCACCTGAAGCACTTGACCCGTTAAGTCAGCTGGTGATAACGTCGCCCGATCTTTGGCGGTTTCAGCAGACATGTGATTCCGTTCGGTTCTGGATTCAACGTGGCGGGAAAGCCGTTTTCTTCCTTGATCGTGTCGGTGAAGATTCCATGAGAGCCGTGCTTGGAGACTCTCTGCCCTTCACTCTTGTCGACACTACACAGCTGCTTCAGCTGAATCTTCGTAACCATACCGTTGGCCGCAAACGGGCGGTGCACGAATCATACGATGTTCAGCTGGTGGAGCCTTTTCCATTGGTGCGGACATTGTTTCATAAAGGATCGGTTAGGTGGAGCCACGCAGGTTGGCCGGTCGTTGTGGAAATACCTGTTGGTCGTGGTGTTGTGTATGTTGTTACGGTGCCACCCCGTTTGCTGTTGTCTGAATCGAATCCTGCGGAATTGGCGGCGTGTTCTGTTGAAATTCTGGATAATATTTTTAAGACAGCCGCTGAGGAGCCTTTGCTGACTTCAGAAATGCTTTCCACAGTTGGACAGGGAAAAATAGGATATTCGATTCCCGAACGATGGTTTCCAGCTGTGGTGTTGGGAGCGTTTATCATTCTGCTGGCCGGCGTAAGCTTTTATTTGACTCGCCGGCAACTTCAGAATCGATTACTGCTGGCTGTTCCTGTATGTGCAGCTCTGGCGGTGCTGCCAGTGATGGTGACCGGCATGTCTTCACGCACGTCAGCACCGGCTACCGTCATTCAGACTCAGGTTGTGGAAGCTGCATCAGGTCAAACATCGTTGGCGGCTGACGGGGTGGCCACGATTTTTGAGCCCGTGTCTGAATCGATGGACCTGACGCTAAATCACCATGCCACGCTGGCGATGCCCAGAAGTGGATTGGGCAATGTTCGTCGTCGCTTCACATGGATCGACGAAGGCAAATATGAATGGAACGGTTTTACGCAGCCAGCGGGTATCACCAGCTATGAAACCCGATCTATTGTGCAACTGCCGAAACCGCTTTCGGCGGTCGCTTCGTTTGAAGACGATGCGATAGTTGTTCGAGTGCAGAATTCGGCAATGCTGGCTCCTCAGGATGCGATCATCGCCGGTCCAGGTCCGGACCGAATGGAAGCTCGGTTCTTGAATGAAGCCAGTGAGTTTCGTACGGAGCCCACAGATTTGCTGGCAGCCGGTCAGATCAGCAATCGCACTCTGCTGTCGGAAACTCAAATTCTGCGGAAGCAATTGTATAGTGAGATTTTTGATTCAGGAGGTCGCCTGCAGCCGTTTCCCGTTCAGCCGTCAATTCTGTTTTGGACGGATCAAATCGCAGGAGCGGTGGAAAGCAGCAGTGAGTCGCTGAAGCACGAAGCGTCAACGTTGATTGCCCTGCCCCTTGGTTTTAAGGCCCCGGCAATTGGGCAGTCGATAACTCTTCCGCCGGTGTTGCTGCCCTATGTCAGTGTTGCTGACGAAAACGGTGCGTTTAGTAGTGCCTTGCAAAACAGACAGCGGGAATGGATCGAACGGAAGCAGGGAAGCGACACACTTTTGAAGTTCTCGCTGCCCGACGTGTGCGATCCGTTTTATTGCGAAGCCGCCAGCCTGGAACTTCGAATTCGTGCGGGATCTCGAACGGTGAAAATTTCTGTGGGCAACGTCGGCGACTTTAAAGAAATCACTTCGATGAGCAGTCCGGTCGGCAATATGACAATTGATCTGCCTGTTGATTTGCTGAATTCAACCATAGATCAGAATGCCGTCTTCCTGAAGCTGCACGTTGGTGAACTTGAAATTGGAACAGCGGACGATCTGCAGTCGTCCAGCGAACACGACAGCTTTTGGAAAATTGATCGAGTCCTGTTAACTCTGAAGGGGCACAGAACCAGTAATGTTGTGCCATCGGAAATGGAAACCAACTAATGAGTTCTGCCTCCAACCCGGTTGTCGAAATTGAAAAACTGACCAAGCGTTATGGCGAGTTTGTCGCGTTGGACAATCTGAGTCTTACGCTTAATCGCGGTGATATTCTTGGTTTTATTGGGCCGAACGGTGCCGGTAAGACAACCACGATTCGAATTCTTGTGGGCTTAACGCGACCAACTTCGGGCAGTGCTCGCATTGCCGGTTCAGACTGTGTCGCTGATGCCAGAAAAGTGCGTCAGCTTGTGGGGTATATGCCCGATAAATTCGGTTCGTATGACAACATGCGAGTTCGCGAGTATCTGGATTTCTTCGGTGCTGCCTACGGAATTGCTCGGAAGCAGCGGCAGCTTCGAGTGGCCGAAGTTCTGGAAGTGACCAATGCCACATGGATGCAGGATCGTTACGTCGAAAGTCTCAGTCACGGTATGCAACAACGGATTGGCATTGCTCGCACCTTGCTGCACAACCCTGATGTGCTGATTCTTGATGAACCCGCAAACGGTCTTGATCCGCAGGCTCGTATCGAAATGCGAGAAATTCTGCTGCGGCTGGCATCGGAAGGTCGGACGTTAATCGTGACCAGTCACATTCTTCCGGAGCTGGCCAGAATTTGTGATCGCGTGGCGATTGTCGCCAACGGGCAGCTGAAAGCGTTGGGAACGTTGAAGGAAGTCACCGGCCAGTTGACTCAGCGACGCACGTTTGAAGTGCAATGTCTGCAGAGCGATCAGCTGCCAGCCGTTGAAAATATAGTGAAGCAGTTCTTTCATGACGACACGGAAGTTTCCGTTTCTACGGCGGAAGGCATTGTTCGTTTTCGGACGTCGGCATCTGATGAGTTGCTTTCAGAATTGTTGAAGCAGATTGTGAATTCCAGCAGTTTGATTACGCAGTTTCGCGAGCTTGTTGGCGATTTGGAAGAAGCGTTTATTTCAGCGACGCAAATGTCAGCGTCTGCTGAGCCTGCAGGAGCTGCGAAATGAAAGGCAGCCTTGTTATTGCGGAGCGTGAATTGCCCGCCATTCTTCGTTCGCGGCAAACCGTCTGGATTCTGTTGGCCGTTGCTTCGATATTTGCCGCCACAGTGTTGTTGAAGTGGCCGGAAAGCGGCGTGGCCAGTTTGAGTGGCGACCAGGCCAAAGCGACATTTCGTAGCCTGGCGTTGTCGATGCTGGCCGCAGTCGTGCTGATCATTCCGGCGTTTCCCGCGACGGGAATCGTCGTTGAAGTGCGACGTCGGACGATGGAACTGTTGCTGAATTCTCCACTAAGACGCTTCGAAATCTTTACGGGCAAGGCGATTGCTCTGCTGGGTTTTGTTTTGATACTGTTGACCGTAACGTTGCCGGCGATGGCCTGTTGCTATGCGATGGGAGGCATTTCGTTTACCAACGATGTGCTTGTGCTTTACGGTTTTATTGTCATCGTTTGTCTGCAGTTGATTGTTCTGGGGGTATTGGTTGGCACCTTTGCCGGCAGTCCCGAATCAGCATTGCGTTGTGCGTATGGATGCACGTTTGCTCTGGTGGTGGTAACGCTGATCCCCTGGCAGTTCTTACAGGGCTTTGAAGGTTGGATGGGTAATTATGCCGGATTGCTAAGAAAGCTCTCTCCGATCACTGCCCTGCTTGAATTACTGAATGACTCGGGATTGGAAACCGTCGGCTTAAGTACGCAGGAAAACCTGTTTGCCGCTTATCTTTGGTCTGCGGCGATCTTCGTCGTTGTTGGCAGCATCGTTTGTATTTCTCGGTTGAATTATTCGCTGCTGGATCGGTCACGTTCTCAGGGCGTCATTACCGACGATCGCACGGCGGCTGCTCGTTCTGTTCGTCGAGTATTCTTTTTGATTGATCCTCAACGCCGCAAAGCGGGCATTCCTGGATTCCTTAATCCGGTGCTGGCGAAGGAATTTCGCAGTCGTCAGTTCGGACGTCTGCATTGGCTGCTGCGGCTGATTGCAGGTTGTGCCGTGATGTCGTTGTTATTGACTTTGGCGACAACCATGGGCACGGTCGATTGGGGCGTCGAACGCATCGGCGGCATTATCATCGTTGCCCAGGTAGCATTGATTGTCGTGCTGACTCCCGGCATGGCGGGAGGCATGATTGCGGGAGAAATGGAAAGTGGAGGCTGGAACCTGCTGCGGGTGACACCGCTTTCTGCCAGCAAAATTCTGCGTGGCAAGCTGATGAGTGTCATGTTGACTCTGATGCTGGTGTTATGTGCATCGCTTCCGGGCTATGCAATTATGATGGCGATTAAGCCGGATCTGCAACAACAGGTGATCCAGGTGCTGGTGTGCCTGGTACTGTCAGCCGTGCTTTCTTTGTTGTTAAGCGCCACAGTCAGTTCGTTCTTTAAAACAACGGCGGCAGCAACAACTGTGTCGTACGGTTTGTTGATTACATTGTTCGCTGGCACGCTGATTGTATGGGCGAACATGAACGCTCCCTTCGGCCATTACTTTGTCGAACAGGTATTGAGCCTTAATCCGATGGCGGGAGCTTTAAACGCAATTCGGGCGGAAGGCTTTGAATCGTTTAACCTGGTTCCTCGCACGTGGTGGATTTCCGGAAGCGCCTGCGTGGTGCTGTTGGTTGTGTTGCAACTTCGCATTCGTCACTTGTGTCAACCCGACTGAAGTTTGATCATGACAAATTTGAAACACTTCGATCGTGTTGTTCTGCTGGTGGTTACGGCCATGTCATGTCGCGTTTGCGGCGATGAAATCGCGACTGACTTTCGGGGAGATCTGAACGTTGCTGAAGTCGCTCGTTTCGGTGATCTGCCAACGCGGATGTATCTGCTGCCCGAATTTCTGGACCCTGTCGGGCGGGTTGTTCTTAGTGACGGTCTTGTGCCGTTATTCGTTCGAATTCTGAACGGCGACTACGATGACGAATTGTATCGTGACGCAGCTCGATCGCTGGAACGAGTGGCTCGCGAATTTCCCAATCAGCCAGACCAATACGCAGATGCATTACGAAATCGGTTAGCCAAAACCAGCAGCCAGGCGGTCATTGATGCCTGTGCGATGGCGTTGGTGGCAGCGAATGACAAATCGTCGGCTGATTTGTTGGCCACGTTTTGTGGTCCGGCCAATGAAGGACTGTCAATTCACGTTGAACCCAGGCTGGCAGAATGGAAGCATCGTGTGCTGGTTGAGCAATGGCGAGAACGCATTCGCAACCCCTTCGATCATACTCGACAAATGACGGCTTTGGCCTGTCGTTGTCTGGCTGAAGTTGGTGACACCGAATCCACCGATGTGCTGGTGAAACTGGCTCTGGATGAACGCCTGGAAACTGTCGTGCGCGGAGCTGCAGCTCGAGCCGTTTCGAGGCTTGATCCTGGTAAGGCGGGAGCGACGTCCGGCAATTTGGCTGTTGAAGATATACCGTCTCGACTGCTGGCGATTGCCTTTCTTGAAACAGCCACAAGCGGCGAATCTTTGGAGCAGCTTTTAAGCTTTTGCGAAGATCCGGAAGACGCCGTGGCTTCACGTTCGTGGCATACGCTGTCGATCACGAATCCAGCCGCGTTGGTTGATAAGCTTGAACGTGGTGTTGTTCACGAAGATGCCAATGTGCGTCATGGGGCTATCAGCGTGATGCAGCAGTTGCCGACCAGGCAACATTGCGTCTGGCTTATGGAAATGCTGGGAGACGAACATTTGTTTGTCAGAAATGATGCTCGTGCAGCTCTGAACAAAGTTGCGGCGACAGACGCAGATCTGCGTTTAGAAATTCTGGCAATCGCAGGTGGCGTGCTTCAGAAGCAGGATGCTTCGTGGCAACAGATTGAGCAGACGCTGTTGCTGCTGGGGCAACAGTCTTGTGGTGATTATCAGTCGGCCTGTGTTCCGTTGCTAAGTCACCAGCGCAACGAAGTGATGGTCACCGCTGCGTGGCTGTTGCATTTGATGCCTCGTCCGGAACTGGCTCAGGACATTTCAAAACATGCCGGGATAGTTTGGAGGTTGCTTAGCAATGTTGCCTCAGACATCGATGACCTGCGTCGTCAGAGTTTGTCCGAACAACTGATTTTCTTGTTTCACCATGCGGCTTCGACACGCGACGCAGGCATGGTTGAAGTTGCCACAGAGATGTTCAACAAGAAGGCGCCCACATTTCCGGAAGCGCGGGCGGCCGGTTTGTGGGCTCTTGGGTTTATAAAAACGGGGGCGGACGACGAAGTGCTACGTGGCAAGTTTGTGGCTCGAGTGTTTGATGACAGCACGGTTGAACCGGAAATGATCGTTGTGAAAGCCGCTTCAGCATACGCTCTGGGACAGATAGGGATGAAGGTGTCACTGGCCGATTTGCGAAAAGCTCACGAGCAATATGGGAATCACGGGATTCTCGGCAAATGTGTCGGCAAGGCGATTCATCTGCTGGGTGAAGACTGCGAACCAGCAGGCGAACCCGGGCCCGTGGGGGCATCGCAGTGGCCCGTGTTTCCATCGGGCGTTCCATCTTCGGACGATGCTGGTTGAGTTGCTGGGGGCCAGCCAAACGCGTCGCTGAACGAACCAGGTTCTATCGCGGAGCGGGTAGATCAAAGCTTTCGATCGGAATCCTTCGCGGCCTGCCAACCTGATACCCCGGCAAAAGTCGGCATACTTGTTTGCGGGTCTGGGAAAACGACAGCGATCGTTTGTTTGCTGACGAAACCACGTCCACCTGCCCTTCAATTTCGTATTGAAACGAAACGCTTTCAAACCATGGACGCAGGCTGGCATCATCGTCTTCTTTGTCAGTCGCGTTTGTGGCAGGAACGACCATTTTTCCATAGCCGCTGAAGCTGTTCATGCTGAGTTTTACGTTTTCAAACTTCAGCAGGTTTTTGGAGTTTTCGTCGCCGCTGATGTTGGGAATATGTCGCCCTGTGCCGGAAATCGTGACGTCCAGTGGTCCATCGTCTGTTTTTTTCTTACCACTGTTGTCGATCGCGCATGTGGCTATGGTTCTCAGGTTTCCCATTGGTCCCAGCGACAGTTCGTCAATTCGTTGCCATTCAGTGTCAGGCTGTACATTGTCGGTGACCATCCAGAATGGACTTCCGAACCACGTCTTCATCACGTTGTCTGAGCAGGCATCGGTTAAGAGCTTGATACCCAGCGGTTCTGGTCCTGCCATTTGCCGCAATGTATCAACGCGTCGATCCAGGCTTGTGACGACGCCTTCTGGTGAAACCAGAATATAGGCACGAAAACCACGCAGGTTGCGTGTCTGTGGGCTGACGGTGTTGTCTGCTACATCCGATGCCGACTTCTGGTCTCGATTGACATCGGTTACTCGAACTTCAAATTCAAGTCCGGTCGGCCGAACTCGGTTAACGACGTATTGAAGTTCAACAACTTCCTGCACGCTGTTTGTTGTGACAGGCCCGTTATTGATCGCCAGCTTCGTTGTTCGATTGGTGGTGATTTCTACGTTAAATTGGTTTCCGGCCTGTAGTCGCCAGAAGCCTTCCTGAGCGATCAGTGTTGGGTGGCAGACTGTACAGCTTGTCAAAATGGTCAGGATTCCACAGATCTGTGAACGTCGACGCATGTTCTAACTCACTTCGCTCAGGACTTCTTCGGCCACAAAAATCGGCAACGGTGGATTGTAGTGAATGGAAAGCGCAACAGCGTCGCTGGGGCGGCAATCGACTTCCAGTACCTGATCGTTGTTACGAATCTTCAATACGGCGTAGTAAGTGTGGTCTTTCATTTCTGTAATCACCACTTCTTCCGGAGTGCCTCCCAAACTGGAAATCACCAGTCGCAGCAGGTCGTGCGTGAGCGGACGAAACGGTGCTTCTTCCAGCAGTCGCCGGTTAATGATGTTGGCTTCGAATTCTCCAATCAGAATCGGAAACGTGCGAAGTCCATCAACTTCCTTCAGATAGATTGCCTGTTGATCGTTGATTTCAGAAACGATCACTCGACTTAGTTCCATTTTGACCGCCACGGCCGTTCACCTTTCGACGTTGTTTGCTGACAGAATTTCGCTGTCTGCCTCAGCAGAATTAGACTTATTTATTAAATCGAACTTGTTCAGATTGAGTGAAGTTTTCAGAGCGACAACTAAGCGGTTGCGAGCAGCAGCTGGAATGATCTGAGGCTCTGCTTTGTGGCAGTCTACATGAAAATGACCCGGTTCAGCAAAGAACCGGGTCAAGACGATTTCAAATTATGTTGTAGTTGCCCGTTTGCCAGGAACTGGCGTGTAGCGAATTTTTAACATAGTAAACGTCAAATCAAGGCAGGCGTCGCACCTTGATATTGCGGAAAGAGACCACACTTTTGGGATCATGGGCCTGCAAAGCAAATGTGCCGGCACCCAATCGGCGGTCAAAGTCTTTGCTGAAAGCTTCCTGGCCGTCTTTTTCGGTATAGTCGACGGTCACTTTATCGTTCACTTTGATGGTGATGTGAGATCCTTCAACCTTGATGTATGTCTTGTACCACTGACCGTCTTTCACAAGCCCCTTCAGGTCTTCTTCGCCCACGTTAACGACGCCATACAGGCTGCCGGTTTTCTTGGGGTCCTTATGAGTAATATTCACCTGGCATTCGTAACCGTACTTTGGCCAGCCTGTTTCCTGCAGTTTTGTGTGGAAATAGATGCCTGCGTTGCTGCCCGGAGTTGTCAGGCATTCGCATTCAAATTCGAAGTTTTTGAACGGCTTGTCCTCACCCACATAGAACAGGTGGCTGCGGTCGCCGGAACATTGAAGATTGCCATCGACAATCTTCCACGAATCCATGTTTTCGGTCTTCTTCCATCCGGCAAACGACTTGCCATCATAGATGGTCTTCCAACCATCAGCAGCGTCGTCGGCTGACGCAAAAGTGTTGGAAACAAGGACAAACGCAGTTATCAATAAGCCGTAACGAACCATTCAAAGTGCTCCTGAGGATATTAGGGGTTGGCAAATCATCGCGAATCGCGTCTTCGCAGGTTCAACAGACTACGCCAGTTAGATACTGGAATCCAGCGAACTTCACTGATTGAGCTCCGACTCTGCGTTTCAGTTCCGAAGGAACCGGGCGAAACAATGTCCCCAGGTGCGATCGGATATCGCGTCTTGCGGTTCAGGCAAGACTGGGACGTTCAAATCGCCGAGCCGCTCGGTTGTCGCTACGAAATGATGCACGCACGGTGCGTACATACTTTTCAGCAAGACTCTAACGAGGCTGTGCCTCAGACAATTCGAGCTGCCGCTCGGAAACGCGACTACGTCGCTCAGAAAACTTGACTCAACGTGAACAAGTTCGCTGCTTTAATGAAGTCTAAAAGTCGGTGGAGTTCAGGATTTGCTGAGGAGCGGCTGTTGTCAGTGACTTTGTACCGGCTGGTGTCACCAGTTGAGCGTACACATTCAAATCAATGGTCTCGCTTAAAAATCGAGCCGAACCGTCACACATAACGACGTTGACTCCGCCTGAATGGCCGGAATTCGGGAATGGGCGTTCTCCTTCCGGGCCTGAACCTGATGCGTTGATCCGGCCATAGGGATGGGCAGGATCCATGGGAGCTGACGCATAATAATCAGCGGCTGTCAGGCCCAGAGCAGTCGGGTTGGGATCAAGCGGGTACACAAAAGTGCAGTACCGAGCACTTGGGTCGCCCCAAAACTGAGTCGCTGCCGCGTTGGTGTTTTCGCTTACAAGCAGCGTGTTGCTGGTGCCGTCATAAATTGTGTTCAGTGTGTGGCTTCGATTGGGGTACGCGTTGGGTTTTCCGTCTCCGCTGCGATCAATCGCCATGCCCCACATGACTCCCGAACGGTGAAACATCAGCTTGTCATCTTCATCGTTCTTTGTGCCATCAAGATCCAGGTCCATGTCGGGATCGTCGTCGCGATGAAGATTGCTGCTACCCGCCCAGCCGGAACTGGCGCTTAGCGAACCGTCGATGTTTGCATACCCAGCGTTCACCACGTAGCTGAGCGCCCCCGCGGCATCACCAGATTCGTCGCTGGGGCAAACAAGAATGTTGAATTTGAATGCTTCAATCAGTTGGGCGTTTGAATAACCGGATGGACCAGTGAATGTGGAATCATGGTCGCGGGCGAAGTCCCAGCGATCAAAAATGTCCTGACGATCAAGATCAGGCAGAATATCGACAACCCAGTTGCGAAGCTTCTTTCCGGTGGAGTTAGTTGTTAGCCAGTTTCCCGAATTGTCCTTGATGTCTCCCCATGTGCCATACGAAGGAAACTGAGCATTCTTGTTTTTGGAAGCAAATGCATGCAGGCCCAGCCCGATCTGGCGCACTCGATTCAGGCATTGAGTCCGCCTGGCCGCAGCGCGAGCATTCTGGATGGCTGGCAGAATCAAGGACATTAAAACTGCGATGATGGAAATCACGACCAGCAGTTCAATCAGGGTAAACCCACGTCGCTTTTCTGAGCGATTTTGCAACAGTAACTGCATCATCAAGCCTCAATCGTATAGCAAGCCAGCGAAACACGTTGGCTGAATTCTGTCAATAAAGCATTGATGCAGTTTCTGCGCCGAACAGGATATTGAAACCGTTAAGAATTTGAGAGAGCCCCGATTTTAGGTTTTCCTGCTTCCTGCTGGAAAATGAAAGCAATGATTTGATACCAGGATCATACCGGATAAGAGTCAATAGCAAACAGCCCTTCGCGCAATACTGTTCGGCACGGCAAGTGCTTGTGGTTTGAAATCTTAACATAACCTTAA